>JBDLRO010000091.1:0-8443 GCA_039800025.1 Actinomycetota bacterium
GTCGTACGACGGCCAGGCTGCATGACCTTTGGCTGCGAACTCGGTGATCTCGTCAGCGAATCGAGTCGCGATGCCCTGCATGCTCTCATGGCCTCCGAGCAGCGTGTCGATTCCCGGGGCGCCCAAGTTGTCGAACGCGAATGGAATGTCGAGCGCGTGACACGAGCCGAGGAGCCCGTCGAATGCGGTCGAAGCCCACGTGAACCAGTACATCCACGTCGGGGATCCTGCGAGGGCTCGCTGCTCGGCAAGCGAGATCGCCGGCTGGCGGAACGAATGCTCCGTTTGAACAGCTGCTACCAACTGAGCCGGCGAACTTCCTTCGCGATGAGACTCGAAGACATTGCGAGCGTCAGCCGAACGTTCTGCGAAGTAGTTGGTCAAGAATCCGTGCCACTGCTCAGCGTCGCAGTTCGCGAATTGGGGATCGAACAAGGTGAAGAGCCGACTCTCGTCACGAGTCGTGCCGATGACGAGCGGTACCGGGTTCGTCGCAGCCACCTCCAAGATGTCATCGGCGAGTCCAGATCCGCCAGCCGCTGGGCTGAACATGTCGTAGTTGCGACTCTCCATGCGAATCACCTCCGACTGCGCAGCCAGGATCTGGTCGACCGATAGTGAGAGAAGATCCTGCCGTGTCTTCACACCGGCCTTGTCGAGAAAGGTTCGTTCCCAATCACGCGCGACATCCACGGTGCGCAGCTGACGGATCGACGGGCTCTGCGCGATCACACGATGGAAGAGCCCAGCGGCACTCGGCGCAGCCATCAACGACAGAACGGCCGATCCCCCGGCCGATTCACCGAAAATCGTGACATTGCCAGCGTCGCCGCCGAAGGCGCCGATGTTGTCCCGCACCCACTCGAGCGCGCAGATCTGATCGAGCGTGCCCCAGTTGTCGGCTCCGAGGAACCCGAGTGCACCGAGTCGGTAGTTGATGGTGACAACGACCGTTCCACGCCGAGCCAATTGAGAACCCTCGTACCACGGACCTGAACCCGACCCGTTGAGATATGCCCCGCCGTGTATCCACACGAGAACGGGCAGAGCCGAGCCCGTCTGGACATCGGCGGGTGTGAAAACGTTCAGAAAGAGGCAGTCCTCGTTCATCACCATGTCGGCTGCACCGAGCATCTGTTCGAGCATGCCTGGCACTTGTGGAGCCATCGGACCAGCGACACCTTCGGCGGCAGGGACTCCAGCGAATGGTTCAGGGACCGGTGCCTCGAATCGCGCTGCCCGAGCGAATCGGATGCCGTAATAGCGGTTGGTGTCTGCGGAGGCTGTCATGCGAGCAGGTTACGCCCCCTGGCACACCCCGAGTGATTCGTGCTCACCGAAACGAACGGTATTGATTACCTGCTTTTCAATGCCTCTACGTCCGCCAGATCCTGCAGTCGCCCCGTGGCGATCTTGTTCTTTCGCAAGTCTTCTACCGAGATGAATCGCTCGGCGTCGCAAGAATCAGCTCACACCCAAACATCGAGATCTATTCGTGTAGCGAGGGTGGCCGTGAGCGGCGACCGCGTAACCACCGACGATCATGAACCGGACGTCATGTTCGATGAAGTAACCGACAAACTCTTTGAAATCGTGGTTCAGATTCATCGGTCCACCCGTGGAACTCTCTGCGGATCTCTTCGACCGCTTCAATACGTTCGGATACCGGTCGAGATAGCCAATTTGCCGTTGGTGAGTCTTCTTCACCCAACCGCCTCACGGCAGCGACCCTTTCGATCCCCGACATGACGAAATTCCACCCAGTTGGTTCCGTCGCCGAACAGCGAACACCGATCACCGATCACCGTAAGTCTCCTGTAAGGGTGCAGAAGGTTTCTCTCAAGGTTCGAGTCCGAGACTCATTGCATGAGAATCATCGAGCGAGTATCGGCGATTCGTCGACGCGCCGGCCGAAAGGCTGCCGATCCGAAGTCGACGACGAATCGTGGAGCGGATCCGCAGACCACGGAGAAAGTCCGATCGGGTCTCACGTCGTCCCGGAATCCGAATCGGCATGGACTGCCGATACAAGAGGCGATCGGGTTGATGTCCTGGGGTGCCCTGTCTTTCGCTGCAACCGTGTTCATCCGAATCGACAACCCTCGCGTGATCCTTTTTGTCTGGGCTCTCGCGATCTTTCTCATCACATGGATCGTGACCGCAATGGCTTCACGTACGGTCCGACTCCTCCCGGTTCGGCACAGAAACCAGACCCGCGCTCGGCATCGTTGAGTTCAAATTGCTCGTCTATGTAGATGCGGTCTTCGGTGCCATCGAATGGTTCGTGATCCTCTTTCCCGCAATTTCTGCAGTTCTTGCGATTGCGACGTCGCTCGAATTCGTGCGCCAGTCACGTCATGTCCACGACCTCCGCTTCGACTCCCAGGACGTCGAGACAGCTCGCGAGCGTTGGCCGTCTCTCACAGTCGTCATTCCCGCCCGAAACGAACAAGCCCACATCGCTGACACGATCAAGTCCGCTCAGCGAATCGATTGGCCAACGGTCCGCATCATCGTCGTCGATGACGGGTCGACTGACGACACAGCCGACATCCTTCGTTCGTTCGGCTCATCGGTGACGGTACTCACGAAGAGTGTCAACGAAGGCAAAGCCCGGGCGCTCAACGACGCCATTTCGTCGAGCTCGGATGGTCTCGTGATGATCGTCGATGCCGACTGCATCGTTCACCGAGAAACAGCCAACCTGATGGCTCGCCAATTCGTGAAGAGCGACACCATCGGGGCGGTCACTGCCAATCCGCGCGTCACGAAGACCAGCACCTTCATCGAGAAGCTGCAAGCGATCGAATTCTCGGCGACTGTTTCCGCGACGCGACGCGGACAGTCGGTATGGGGTCGCATCTTCACCATGTCGGGAATCTGCACGCTGCTGCGACGAGATGCTCTCGATGAGGTCGGCCTCTTCGACTCCTCCCAACCCACCGAAGACATCGAGATGACGTGGCGGATGAATCTCGCCGGCTGGAGAGTCACCTACGAACCCAAGGCAGTGGTCGGCATGCTCGTGCCAACCACAGTGAAGGCTTTGATCGTTCAGCGACGCCGATGGGCACGAGGGCTCGCCATGGTTCTGCGCAAACATTGGCTGCAGGCCGTGCGTTCGATCCGGCAGTGGCCACTCTTGATCGAAGCTGCCCTGTCGATCCTGTGGTGCCATTTGATTCTCGTCGTGACGATCGTGCTCATCGTCGCCCGCATCGCCGGTGACCGATCCGCCACTCCCATTCTCGGATCATGGGCAGTCGGCCTTCTGCTGCTGAGCGCCGCCCATGTGATGTGGGGAATGAGACTCGATGCCCGCAACGACCCAAGCATCTGGTCGGTGCTCGCCTGGATCCCGATGTTCTCCGTCGTCTACTGGACGTTCAGCTCGCTGGTCGTCGTCGCGTCGACGTTGCCCGCTCTGCTCTCTCGATCGAAACGCGACGTCGTCTGGACATCGGCTCGACCCACGGGGCCTGATCTATTCGATGCGCAGACCTGAGATGGCTCGAGCGATGACCAACTGCTGTATCTCACTCGTGCCCTCGAAGATCGTGCGGATCTTCGCGTCAGCGTGTTTGATCGCGAAGTGAGAGTAATGCGGCCTCGAATTGGCGACCTCTTGCGAATCCACGATGTTGTATTTGTGCAACTGCCTCACTGGCAAGGTTCCACTCGTCTTCAGTTGCAACAGCCGCAAGACTTCTCAAATCAGCGGCATCGGTTTCCCGTCCGGATACAGCCAGGCCTCCAACGATGCACCCTTTGACATTTTCTCGACGAAGTGCAGACAACACCTCGGCGGCTGCCGCAAGCAGGGTCACGTAAACCGAACTCGACCAGGCGCATCCATAGGTCGATCACGTATCCAGTCGCGAAGCAACTCTTCTACGGCTTCATCGGTGATTTCAGGGTGCTCACGTCGAATTTGGGCACGCTTCATTGCAAGACCCTCGAGATACATTTCATCGACGATTGCGAGATGCTCACCCACGAGGAGATTCTAACCATCTCACTTCGCGCCAATCACCGAGGAAGATCTTGACTATTCGATGCGCAGACCTGAGATGGCTCGAGCGATGACGAGCTGCTGGATTTCGCTCGTGCCTTCGAAGATCGTGTGGATCTTCGCGTCACGGTGCATGCGCTCGACGTGGTACTCACGCGTGTAGCCGTACCCACCGAGGATCTGAATCGCCTCTTCGGTGACTCGCACTGCGGTTTCCGAGGCGTAGTACTTGCTCATCGAGCCTTCACCGTTCTTGAAGCCGCCATTGCGGGCGAGCCACGCGGCGCGCCAGATGAGGAGTCGTGAGGCATCGATCTGCGTGGCCATGTTCGCCAACTTGAAGGCGATCGCCTGGTTCATGATGATCGGCTTGCCGAACGCAACGCGCTCCTTCGCGTAATCGAGAGCGATCTCGTATGCGCCACGGGCGATACCGAGAGCCTGGGCTCCAACTGCGGGGCGTGTGGCCTCGAAGGTCTTCATTGCCGGCTGTGCTTCGCCGGTACGGCCGGCTTCACGTGCACGGGCCAACTTCGCGTCGAGCTTCTCCTTGCCGCCGAGCAAGCAACGACCGGGCACGCGCACATCGTCGAGAACGACCTCAGCGGTGTGAGAAGCCTTGATGCCGTGCTTCTTGTACTTCTGCCCTTGAGAAAGACCCTTGGTCCCAGGCGGAATGACGAAGGACGCCTGACCTCGGCCCTTGAGCGCCGGGTCGACGGCTGCCACGACGACGTGGACATCGGCGATGCCGCCATTCGTGATCCACGCCTTGGTGCCGTTCAACACCCACTCGTCCTTGGCCTCGTCGTACACGGCACGTGTTCGCAATGACGACACGTCCGATCCGGCATCGGGTTCGCTCACACAGAACGCTCCCAATTTCACGTCGTCAGCTGTTCCATAACACTGCGGCACCCACTCGATGACTTGCTCGGGCGTTCCGTTTCCGCTGATTCCTGCGGCGGCGAGTCCCGATCCCATGATCGCCATGCCGAGACCGGCATCTCCCCAAAAGATCTCTTCGATCGCAATCGGCAGAGTGAGACCGGATTGATCGCTCATCGCGTTCAACATGAAATCGAAGCCGTAGAGACCGATCTTGGCAGCCTCTTGAACGATCGGCCACGGGAATTCCTCCCGGTCGTCCCATTCCTCTGCGGCGGGGCGCATCACGTCGGCTGCGAACTGGTGCACCCAGTCGCGGAGCTGTTCCTGGTCTTCGTTGAGCTTGAGTGAGAACTCGGACATGCGGCAAGGTTACCCACTGGTAACACGATCTTCCACACCGTGCGTCACATCTGCGACGAACTCCAGGGATCCCCGCCAGACTCTGCTCGTGTCCGCGAGTCGATCGACCGACAGCCCTTCGACCCCGGGTCGCTCGAACGGTCGGACCCCTCTCCTCAGCGGCCGCGGACTCCTCGTCGCCCTGAACCTTGCCGTCGGTGCTCTTCACATTCTCGTGGCTGACACACGCGGATCCGACTGGAACCTCGAGGGCATCGGTCTCGCCGCTGTCGGCGTCGTCGCGATTGCGATAGGTCTCGCAATTCTGCGCATGCCTTCACGCTGGGCTGTCGTCTCGAGCACCGTTCTCAATGTCACCGTCATCGCGAGTCTGATCCTGACCCGCACCAGCGGCTACCCGCTCGGGCCTTTCGAGGGGGTGTCGGCCCCACTTGGGGCATACGAAATTCTCGTACTCATCATGAGTTCGATCACTGTGTCGGTTGCTGGTGCGTGTTCGATCCTCGGTAGAGATCGCCTCGGTTCACCGGGACTGCGGTTCGACACGCTCGCCCCGGTTGCGATCGTCGCCGCAGCACTTCCCGGCCTGGCAGTGAGCACCTGGACCGATGACGTCGCATACTTCGCCGGAGCGGCCCACGTGCACGGCGGCACGACGATCGACAGTTCGACCCAACACGGATTCGCCTACCGCGCAGAGCTGACTCCCGATGAGCGTCGCGCGTTGGGAGGACAACTCACCATGGCTCGCGCAGCTGCTCTCACCACTCCGACTCTCGCCGACGCCCGCGCCGCTGGTTGGTCCGAGATCGGCGACCCCGTTCCAGGTGGCGGCCAGATGATGATCGACCTCGAACGACGAACGGCAGACACCGCATTCGATCCGTCATCCCCCGTCGCACTGCTGTTCGCATCAGCAGCCGACGACGCTCCCATCGTCGCCGTGCAGTACGAAGGCTGGACGACGTCGACGACTCCACCCGTCGGATTCACCGGCCAGGACGTGTACTGGCACCTCCACACCGGGACGTGTATCGTCGTCGACATCCGCGTCGTCTACGACGAACCCCATGTCGGCACCAAGTGTGCGCTGCTCGGTGGCTCGTGGACCAACACGATCTCCTGGATGATTCGGGCCTGGGTCGTTCCCGGATGGGAGAACCCCAATGGGACATTCGCCCACGATCACCCAGGGGTGCGCTGATCGTCTCCGCTCACATGAGCGTCACGACGCTCGGCGGCCGCCTCTGCTCGTCCGCCGCTTGTTGTCCATGAAGTCGACCAGCACGTAGTCACCGAGATTGTCGCTGTTCGTCATGAATGCTCGTCCGCCGTTGATGGCCGACATCTGCTCGACGAACTGCTGCAGATAGCGATCCGGGTCGAGCATGAACGTGTTGATGCGGATGTTGTCCTTGGTGCAGCGCAACACCTCGCGCAGCGTTGCCTCCACAGTGAGCTGCTGAGCCTCGTAGCCGTCGAAGTAGGTGAACCACGGCTCACCAGACGGGGTGATGTGTGCAGTCGGCTCGCCGTCAGTGATCATGATGATCTGCTTGTTGCCCGTCTGACGCGAGAGCATCTTGCGTGCCTGACCGAGTGCGTGATGCATGTTGGTGCCTTGCATGCCGGTGAGCGATGCTTCGACGAGTTCATCGGGCTTGATCTCCCAGGCCACGTGACCGAACATCAACACGCCGAGATAGTCCCGCGGGAACTGGGACGAGATCAGCGACTGCAGTGCGACGGCAACCTTCTTGGCGGGTCCCCAACGCCCGTCGCGCACCATCGAATACGAGGCATCGAGAAGCAGGACGGTCGCCGAACGCGTGAGGTGCTCGGTGCGTTCGATCTCGAAGTCCTCGTGTGACAACTGCACCGGAGTTCCCTGGCCGCCGCGACGCAGTGCATTGCGAATCGTGCGGTGCAGATCGAGGTTGAACGGATCTCCGTATTCGTACTGCTTGGTGTCATAGGTGCGCTCGTGTCCCTGGCCGAAACGGTGCTGTTGATGCTGACCCGGCTTGTCCTTGGCCAGTTTCGAGAACAGATCGCGCAACGCCTTCGAGCCGATCTTGCGCATACCTTTCGGCGTGACCTCGAGTCGGCCTTCCTTTTGGTGGATGAGTCCTTCGCGCTCGAGTTCGCGGATCAACTTCGAGAGTTTCTCCATCGATCGCGCGACGTCGTCGCCGAGGAGATCCCGCACGCGGTCCATATCGGCTTCAGCCAGCTGCTGCGGCGAAGCCGGATTGTTCATCAGGTTCTCGAGCTGATCGAGCTCACCGAGCTCGCGCATCGTCTGCATCGCCTGCTCGAACCCCATCGGGTCCTGACCTTGCATCTCGTAACCCTGTTCCGAACCGAGACTCGGAAACATCGCCTGCATGCTCTGACTGAGACGGGCCATCTCGTCCTGGAGTTCCATGTCGTCGAGAAGCATCTGCGACAGTTCCTGCAGCTGAGCGCGCTGTTCGGGTGACATCGAGTTGAACATCGCTTGAGCAGCAGCCATCTGCTTCGCAATCTGCTCCATCAATTCGTCGAAGGACTGCGGGTTCTCGGGGAAGAAGTCACCGAACTCCTCCATGAACTTCTCGAAGCCCGGATCCTCACCGCGTGCGTTCTTGTCGATCATCTCGTTCAGCGCCCGCATCATGTCCTTCATGCGCTGCATCTGCTCGGGGGTCATCGACTTCATCGCGGAAGAGATCTGCTCGAAGTTCTGCTGCATCGTCTGCTCGCGCAGCTTCTCGACGAGCTGCTCGAAACGCTGCTGGGCCTCGGAGGACTCGAAGTCGTACGACTGCAGTTCGCGCACCTTGCCTGCGAGATCATCGGGGAGCATGTCGAGCCGGAAGTGGCGATCCTCGGCAGTTCGCTGGGCATTTTCCGTTCGGCGAGGGTCGCCGCTCTTCTGGGCATCCGCGAGCGACTGCTCGACGGCATGTCGCTCCTCGTCGACGATGTCGTTCAGTTCGTCGGCGATCTCCTTGTAGACACCGCCGAGATCACCTCGATCGAGCATGTCCTTGCGGGCCTCACGCAGTCTCTGGCGCATTTCGCGCAAACCCTGCATTCGCTCGCCGTCCGCGTCTCGGGCGCCACGTTCCATCAGCCGGCGAAGGGCTCCGCGCAGGTCGCTGTTCTGCAAGAGATCGTCAGCCATCTCCTCGAACA
>JBDLRO010000092.1:0-6095 GCA_039800025.1 Actinomycetota bacterium
GCTTCACATTCGCCGGTCTCGCAGGAATGGGAGACCTGATCGCAACCTGTTCGTCCACTCAGAGTCGAAACAACACAGTCGGTCGCCGTCTCGGTGAAGGTGAATCGATTTCCGATATCACAGCATCGATGACGCAGGTCGCAGAAGGTGTCAAGAGTTCGCCAGCGGTGCTCGACCTGGCTCGTCGCTACTCTGTGGAGATGCCCATCACAGAACAAGTGGTCGCAGTGTGTCATCAGGGCCGCAGCGCAGCCGAAGCCGTTGCGCTTCTGATGCAGCGCAGACGCAAGAGCGAAGTCGACTGAGGCAGTTCATGGATCGTCAGCCGGATACTTCCGCGCATGTGAAACCTTCTGTGCAATCCGGGACACCCTCAGGAATACCCGGAACCCCCTCGGGCATTCCCGGAACCCCCTCGGGCATTCTCGGTCGGAGTTGGCGAGCCTCCATCACGCGATGGGGAGACGTCCACCTGTTGGACGGTTCGGAACCGGTTTCGTGGGCGATCGCTGCTGAGGACCGTTGGCACTTTCCCGAACAAGAGTCGTCGACTCGACAGATGCGCGTGAGTGGAACGCCGGTGACGGAAACCCGAGTGCGCGTCCCGAATGGTGACGTGGTGCAACGGGTTTGGTCGGCCTCTCTGCGAGATGACGTTTCCGCTGTGTTGGTGGAATTCACCAATGACTCGCCGTTGCCGGTAGCGATCTCGTTGAGCCGCTCCGATGTCGTGACGCCTCGGTCCTACCATCGTCTGGATTCGATTCAGAGCTCCTGGCCCTCGGAGGACCGAGGTATCGAACGACCACCGCTCGTGATCCCGCTCGGCCATCGATCGAGCATGCGCGTCGCACTCGCTCGAACCGGCAATGTCGCCGAGGACGACGTCGATTCGTTCCCGGATTGGGAAGCTGTCGTTCGCGGTTGGGTGAGTATCACCGATGGTGCTTCGCGCTTCGAAATCCCGGATCTCATCGATGGCGTCCCTCTCGAGGACCTGATCCGCATCCAGCGATCGAATGCCGCACTTGCAGCTCCTGAGGCGGTGCACGGATCGATCGACGACCAGATCACATGGCTGGTCGCGCATCGGGAACTGGTTCGTATGGGTCTCGCATCGGTCGACGTGCCCGAAATCGTCACAGCTCTCGAAGGGCTGCTTCGAATCGTTCGCAAGCAGCGCAAACTTCAACCCGAAGTCGCAGATGCCCTTCGTGCAGGTGCACTGTTGCTCGCGGACAGAGATTCGCGTGCGTATGGGGATCTGCAAAATGCCTCGAGTCGAACCTTGTACAGATGCGGTCTCGCCGAACGCAAGGACTTCGATTTCGTTCGCAGCCTCGGATCAATTCGACGCGTCCCGCTGCACGACATCGTGCACCAACGGTCGGTCTCGACGGATCTGATCGCAGCAGTCGAGCGTGACTTCGCATCGTGGTCTGCAGACCATGAAGCCATCCTCTTCCCCGATGGATTCGATGACTCTCGATTGGGCGTGAACGTCGAGGGCCATCACATTCCGGCAGGTGCCGGTCGGACGATCTCACTCGCGATTCGATGGCATGGCGAGAGGCCAGCAGTGATCTGGGAGGTCGACGGACCGCCAGGTCTCCTGTTGCGCAGCGGCGTCGACCCTCATTGGACGAGTGTCGAATCGAGAGGTGAGGCGCTCTGGTCGGCTCCGACCAACTCGGCAATTTCAGGCTGAGTGAAGCTGCTCCGCCAGTCCACTCAGTCGTGCACGGACGACGTCCTCGACTGCCGGGTCGGACGTCGTGCCATCGGAGAAGATCCGCTCAGCTCCCTTGACGAAGAGTGCCTCTGGGGAATCGATCACCGTGTTTCCCAAGAGAGTCAGGATCTTGGTCAATTGCTCTGTCATGTGCTTGCCGCCCGTACTCGCAGAACTGCTCACCAAGCTGATCGCTTTGTGACGCAGGACGTGTTGGCCGGGTGGCCGTGAGACCCAATCGATCGCATTCTTGAGGAGTGCTGGAGGGCCGAAGTTGTACTCGGGGGAAGCGATGAAGAGGCCGGCACAGTCATCGACGCGCGCTCTCCAATCGCGGACACTCGAGGGCGTGAGTTCGGGATCTTCGAGATCTGCGTTGTAGAAGGGAAGTGAATCGACGTCGTCGACGGTCACGATCCTCAGGCCGAGATTCGGCTCGGCGGCAGCGATCCGCTCTGCCATGCGGATGAGACCGGTATTCGACGATCCCGAACGCAGACTTCCGGAGATGGCGAGAATGGTGTGAGACATCACACGAGTATGCCGTGCCGCGTGCCGTCAATTACCGGCACGAGTCGGTCAAGATGGATGCGTGCGTGCACCGATCCGAGTGGCTTACACATTCGAACAGTGTTGGCATCGTGTTCCTGCAGGTACTGCGACGTCTGCCATTCGGGCGGCGATTGCATTGTCGGACGAGCCCGACATCGAACTCGTCGGTGTCGCAGGTACGCATCGGCGCCTTCCCGATTCGACGTTTGCGCCGCCGATCCCGGTCTGCGCACTGCCATTGAGCGGATGGTGCCTGTACGAATCCTGGCTGCGACTCCGCTGGCCGAAAGTGGAGATGGCCACTGGACCGGTCGATTTGGTCCACTGCACCGGAGTCATTCCGGCTCCGTCGGATGCTCCAATGGTGGCCACGCTCCACGATGTCGCGTGGCGACACAGGCCCGACCAGTTCACGCGCCACGGAGTGCGAGTGTTCGAACAGAGTCTCGCCGAGATCCGCCTGCGTGCGCGGCTCGTCTTGTGTCCATCAGCTGCCACGATGCTCGACGCCGAACGTGCGGGCATCGCAGTCGATCGATTGCGTCTCGTTCCGTGGGGAGTCGAAGCATCGCCAGTGAACGAAGTGGATCGTCTGGCGGTCAGAGAAAAGTATGGGCTGCCCTCGGAGTACTTGCTGTTCGTGGGAACTCTCGAACCGCGCAAGAACCTTCGAAGGCTGACTCGAGCTGTGGATCTGTGCGGAGCCGATGTGCCGTTGATCGTCGCGGGAGCGCAAGGCTGGGGCGAGAACGTCTCCGACTGTGACTCTCGAGTTCAGTTCATCGGATTCGTTCCGGACACCGATCTTCCGGCGCTGTATTCGGGCGCAGCGGCGTTCTGCTATCCGAGCGAGCGCGAAGGCTTCGGGATGCCTGTCCTCGAAGCCATGTCCTACGGGGTCCCGGTCGTCACCAGCAGGGGTACTTCGACCGAAGAGGTGGCCGGTGGAGCAGCCGTCTTGGTCGACCCGTTCTCGGTGGAGGACATCGCGAGAGGAATCGAATCTGCGCTCGCGGACCGGAGATCTCTCTCTGCCAAGGGACTGCGGCAGGCTGCGCGACATCGGTGGTCGGAAACTGCTCGCCTGACGGTCCAGGCCTATCGAGAGGCACTCGATCGATGAACGAGGGATCTCGTTCCGGCCACGGGCCCAGAGTTGCCGTCAATTTGATGTGGTGTCGGCCCGGCAGAGTCGGTGGAAGTGAGGAATACCTCTGTCGGCAATTGACTGGACTGCCGCTCTCGCGGTTCGATGTGGTCGTCTACGCGCCGAAAGGGTTCTGCGCAGCACATCCTGAGGTCGCTGATCGCCACTGCGTCGTCGAGATGTCGCATGACGCCGAGTCGCGACTGAGGCGCATCATCGGCGAGTCGACTTGGCTGTATCGACGGACGAATCGAGCAGATCTCGTGCATCACGGCGGCGGAACGATTCCTGTTCGCCACCGTGAGCCGACGGTTCTGACTGTTCACGATCTTCAGTACCTCGAATACCCGCAGTACTTCAGTCGTCGTCGCCTCGAATATCTGCGTCGAGCGATGCCGCGGGCAGTTGCCCGCGCCGATGTGATCGCGGTACCGACCCACTTCGTTCGTCAATCGATCGTGCGGGCCTTCGGGGTCGACGAGGGCGACGTCGTCGTTGTTCCTCACGGAGTGGAGTCGACCTTCGGGAGTGATGCCACATCCGAAAGCGATCTTCGACTGCGATATCGACTCGGTGAGGGTCCGATCGTCGTCTATCCGGCTGTCACCCACCCGCACAAAGGGCACGAATTCCTGCTCGATGTCCAAGAGAAGTATTGGGCCGATCAGGGAGTCACCCTCGTTCTCATCGGTGGAATGGGTGTGGTCGAGGAGCGAGTTCAGATACGAGTATCGGGATCGCAACGTGACCTTCTCGTGCGTCGCCTCGGCCGCGTGCCTGATGCCGATCGCGACGGTTTGATCTCGATGGCTCGAGCGCTCGTCTTCCCGAGTGAATATGAGGGTTTCGGGGCTCCGGTCATCGAGGCGATGGCACTCGGCACCCCGGTCATTGCAAGCGATCGCGCATGCTTGCCCGAAGTCGTGGGACATGCCGGCCTCGTGCTCGAACTCGACGTCGACTCCTGGGGTGCAGCGCTCGAGGTCGTCGATGTTCGACGAGACGAATTGGTGGAACTCGGCAGGCAACGGTGCGGCGACTTCACGTCGAGCATCTCAGGAAAGGCTCTGGCCGATGCCTACGGTCGTTTGCTGGAATGACCTGCATTGGCCAGTTCGATCGAAAAGGAGGGATGCACCATGAACGATTCGAAGAAGTTCCGTTTGCTCGTCGTGTGTCCGCACTTCGAACCTGACACGGCTCCGACTGGTGCGGTGATGACGAGGATCGTCTCCGAATTGGCATCGCTCGGCAATGAAGTCCATGTGGTGACGTCTCTTCCGTGGTATCGAGAGCACCGCGTCGAAAGCGAATGGAGTCATGTGACGTGGTCGAAGCGAACGTCACGAACTGCTTGGGGATCCATCACCCGCCTGAATCCATTTGCTGGTTCCGACAAGCGCAACATCGTGAGACGAGCGCTCGGATTCATCGGTTTCACGGTTACGAGCACTATTGCGGCTCTGAGCGTGACGCGCCGGCACGACGTCGATGCGATCATTGTCATGTCTCCGCCGCTGACCCTCGGAGTCGGGGCAAAGGTCGTGGCAGTCCTCCGGCGAATACCGATGATTCTGAACGTTCAAGATGTCTTTCCCGATGCGGCGATCCGCACCGGTGTCATCACGAACGGTCTCGTGATCCGCTTGGCGCGTGCGCTCGAGCGATGGACGTATCGAGTATCGAGCGCCGTGACAGTCTTGTCCGATGATCTGCGCGACAACGTCAGTGCGAAACTGCCGCGCCGATCACGAGGGCGAGTGGAAGTCATCCCGAATTTCGTCGACGTGGAAGCGATCACGCCGTGTGATCGATCGACGACGTACCGAGCCGAGCTCGGCCTCGGTGACGGACCGGTCGTGATGTACGCAGGAAATGTTGGCTTTTCCCAGTCTCTCGAGCTGATCGTGGAGGCAGCACGGGCACTGCCGCAGGCGACGTTCGTGATCAACGGTTCTGGAAGCGCACGTGCGGCCCTCGAAGCCATGGCGGCCGGGCAGGCGAACGTCGTTTTCGGGGATTTTCAGCCCGCTGATCGACTTGCTGAGGTGTTGGGAACGGCAGATCTCCACGTCGTGCCGTTGCATGCCGGTCTCGGCAGTGTCAGTGTTCCTTCGAAGACGTATTCGATCCTGGCTGCGGGCCGACCGATCCTGGCATCCATCGATCCCGAGACCGAAGTTCAGCGAATTCTCGAGACCTCCGGTGCTGGAGTCGCAGTTCCCCCCGACGACCCCGAGGCGTTCATCGACGGGATTCGGAAACTTCTGGCCGATCCTGAGCGCCTCGAGTCGATGGGTCTGAGGGGACGCGAATTCGTGGAAAACGGGGTGTCGCCCCGTGCGGTTGCGGAAAGTTACGTGGATCTCATTCGACGCGTCGTCGGCTGATTCTTCACTTCGCACCGGATCGGTGTTGCGGGTGACCGTTCGTTCGGCGGTTCGGACGAGTAGCCTTCGATTCTCGTGGGTAAAGCATCGTCAGCAAAGAAGGTCGCGCGTCTCGCTCAAAAGGGCAAGGGACGCAAAGTCCGATTCCAAGGTGGGACTCTCTTCCCGGCCGTCATGGTGGGAATCTCCCTCCTCGGTGCCGGGCTCATCGTGTATTCGCGTGCGTCCATCCCTGATCGAAATGTTGCCCCGACGATCGAAGACCACTGGCATG
>JBDLRO010000093.1:0-14492 GCA_039800025.1 Actinomycetota bacterium
GGAACTCTCAATCGCTCGACTCCGTTGATGATCTCGGCTGCAGCAGTTGCCATCGGCTTCAAGATGAATCTGTTCAACATCGGTGTCGAAGGCCAGATGCGCGTCGCTCTGCTCGCGACCGCCGTTGCCGGCGCAGCCGTGGACCTTCCCGCGCCGCTGCACATCGCCTTCTGCCTTCTCGTCGCCATGGTTGCCGGAGCGTCGTGGGCCGGCATTGCCGGATGGCTGAAGGTCAAGCGCGGTGTCAACGAAGTGATCTCGACGATCATGCTCAACTTCATCGCTCTCAGTCTCGTGGCATGGGCCTTCGACGACTTCTTCCGCGTCGAAAGCGAATCGGAGAGTCTTCTCGTGAAGACCAAGGAACTTCCGACGTCGGCTTGGTTTCCCGACATCGTCGAACGCCGACTGAACGGCATGTTCATCATCGCTCTCCTGGTTCTCGTGCTCTTCTATGTGCTGATCTGGAAGACGAAATTCGGATTCCAGCTGCGCGCATCCGGAATGAATCCCGGTGCATCACGTGCGACCGGCGTCAACCCGAAGAAGATGGTGATGATCTCCATGCTCCTTTCGGGTGCGATCGCCGGACTCGTCGGCATGCGTGCGCTTCTCGGCGATGTGCATGCGTATCAGAACAACCTCGCCGAACAGCAGGGATTCAACGGCATTGCGGTCGCACTGCTCGGTCGAAACCACCCCGTTGGCATTCTGTTCTCGGCAATTCTGTTCGGCTTCCTCGGCGAGGCATCGGGCAAGTTGCAGTTGGAGGACATCCCCAAGGAAATCGTGACGATCATGACCGCCATCATCGTGTTCGCAGTCGTCATCATCAACGAAGCAGTGAAGCGTTGGGATGACCGTCGAATTCAACGCAAGGCCGCCTCTGCGCTCGATTCGATGGCGGTGGCAGCATGAGCACCTTTTCCTCATTGTCGCCCGCTCGACGCAGCCTGATTCTGTCGCTCGGGGTCGTCCTCATCTTGTCGATCGTTCGGATCGTCACCAATGCCAACGACATCACCAGTTCGGGAACGATTTCGTCGACCATGCGCGTTGCGACGCCGATTCTTCTTGCGGGACTCGCTGGCCTGTGGGCCGAGCGAGCTGGAATCGTCAACATCGGCATCGAGGGCATGATGATCGTCGGATCGTGGATGGGCGGCTACGGCGCGTGGAAGTGGGGCTCCTGGGCGGGAATTGCCCTGGCTCTGGCCGGCGGAGCGATCGTCGGACTGATCCATGCACTGGCAACCGTCCGCTTCAACGTCGACCACGTCGTATCCGGTATCGCCATCAACATTCTCGCTGCCGGTTCGACCGAGTATCTGTCGATCATCTTCTTCAAGGGCAAACCGGGAGGAGGAGAGAGTCAGTCACCGACGGGCAAAGGTGGTTATGGCGAATTCGACATGCCATTCCTCGCCGGCGGCCGCATCGGGTCCTGGCGCAGTCCGGACATCCTCGGTTGGATCGAACGCAAGCACGACTGGCCTCTGGTTCCTGACCTCGCTGGCCTCGTGCGAGGACTCATCAGTGACGTCTACATCCCGACGCTCGTCGCACTCGCCATCGTTCCGCTGACGGCCTTCGTACTGTGGAAGACCCGATTCGGTCTTCGGCTTCGCTCCAGTGGCGAGGCGCCGAGCGCGGGAGAAAGCCTCGGAGTGCCGATCAACAAGTTGCGCTACCAAGCGATGGCCATCAGCGGTTCGCTTGCTGCCTTTGGCGGCGCATACCTGTCATGCGTGTTCACCAGCACCTATCGACAAGGACAAGTCGGAGGCCAAGGATTCATCGGACTTGCAACCACCATTTTCGGCAACTGGAACCCCTTCGGCGTGTTCCGAGGCGCATTGCTCTTCGGCTTCCCGACGGCTCTCAAGTTCCGAGACGAGAAGAATGTTCCAGCGTTGCTCTTGGTCGCAGCAATTCTCCTCGTCGTGGTAGCTGCCTACCTGGCATCCAGGAACAAGAAGTCCGCCGCTGGGGGTGCCCTGACGGCGGCTATCGTGTCCGGAGCCACGTACCTCCTCGTCGACACTGTTCCGAGCGAATTCGTTGCAGCGACTCCCTACATCGTCACGATTCTCGTGCTCGCCGGCGCACGTCAGCAACTGCGTCCGCCGGCGCATGCGGGTCAGCCATACCGACCCGGCGAAAGTCACTGACGGTCTCAATCCTTGGCGAGTCGGGCAATCGCCTGGACTTCGATTCCTCCGCGGGGTCGCTGTGTCAGGGTCACCGTCACCGACTTGGGCTCGGCCGTCGTCATGATCTCACGGGCGATTTCTGCTGCGAGCGCTTCGGCGAAGACTGCGCGATCACGAAAACTCCAGAGATAGAGCTTCAAGCTCTTCGACTCCACACACCATGACCCTGGCGTGTACTCGATGACGACGTGGGACAGGTCGGGCTGACTGGTGACCGGGCACATGGAGGCCAATTCATCGGTTGTGAACCGCACTGTGATGACATCTGCAGGCGCTGGGAACACTTCGACGTGGTCGATCGCCTCGCGAACGGTCGAACCGAGGACTGTGAGCGGGCGCTGATTCATCGTGCACAGGGTAGAGGTGACTTCGCTGTGTGGCACCGCCCCCGAAACCGACACCGCTGCCACCACTAGAATCGCCCCATGGGAGAACGCCTCGACGAATCGTCAATTGCCCGCTATCACTCCGACGGATACCTCGTGATCGAGGACTTCGTCTCTCGTGAGGCGTGCCTCGAACTCAAGCGGCAAGCAGAACAGATCCTTCACGACTTCGACCCCGACCGACATCGCAGCACGTTCACCACGAATGAGCAGTCCCGACATGCAGATCGGGAGTTCATCGAGTCGGCTGCAGGCATCCATTGCTTCTTCGAAGAAGAAGCGTTCGACGAAAGCGGGCAACTCGCCCAACCCAAGGAACTGAGCATCAACAAGATCGGCCACGCGCTTCACGATCTCGACCCAGTATTCGAGGCATTCACCTACTCGCGCGATGTCGCCGGAGTCGCCCACGACATCGGCCTCGACGACCCGCTCGCGCTCCAGAGCATGTACATCTGCAAGCAGCCCAGAATTGGCGGCGAGGTCGGTTGTCATCAGGATGCCACCTTCCTCTACACGGACCCGATCACGGTGACGGGTTTCTGGTTCGCAGTCGAGGACGCCACGCTCGAGAACGGATGCTTGTGGGCCGAACCGGGCGGACATCGATCACCCCTGCGCAAGCGTTTCGTGCGCAATGCTGCCAATGATGGAGCGAGCTTCGACGTTCTCGACTCATCGCCAATGCCCGAACCACCACAGGGTCTCGTTCCTCTCGAAGTGCCTGCTGGAACTCTCGTCGTCCTCCATGGACTGCTCCCCCACTGGAGCGATGTGAATCGCAGCGAGAAGAGCCGCCACGCCTACACCGTGCACTGCATTTCCGAATCGGCCGACTATCCGACATGGAACTGGCTCCAGCGAGACGACTCGCTGCCCTTGCATCGACTCGATCTCGTGGCGGCACAGCGATGACGTCAACGGCGACACAGCTGGATCTGGCCTCGAAGGCGCCGAAGGTCCTGTTGCACGACCATCTCGACGGAGGCGTGCGGCCATCGACGGTCATCGAACTCGCGCAGGAGTACAAGTACTCGGGCCTCCCGACCACCGACATCGACGATCTCGCGCGTTGGTTCCATCGCGGAGCCAAGCGCAATGACCTCGTTCTCTATCTCGAGACATTCGCGCACACAGTCGGAGTGATGCAGCATCGTGATGCCATCGAACGTGTTGCATTCGAATGTGCGCAAGATCTGGCCAACGACGGTGTGGTCTATGCGGAGGTGCGAATGGCTCCCGAACTCAGCACGGAGCAGGGACTCACTCTCGACGAAGTCATGCAGGCGATCATCGACGGCTTCAATCGCGGCTCGAAGGGTACGGACCTCACGATCTACGCCATCTGTTCAGCCATGCGCACGGCTCGACGCAGTCTCGAGATCGCCGAACTCGCGGTGCGCTGGCGTGATCGCGGGGTGGTGGGATTCGATATCGCCGGTGCAGAAGCAGGCCACCCTCCGACTCGACATCTCGAAGCGTTCAACTTCGTCCAACGCGAGAACTTCCACTCGACGATTCACGCCGGGGAAGCCTTCGGACTTCCGAGCATCTGGGAAGCGGTGCAACTCTGTGGAGCGGAGCGTCTCGGCCACGGAGTGCGCATCGTGGACGACATCACGGGTCCGGAGGGCGCCGAACAACTCGGACGCCTGGCGGCATATGTTCGCGACCGCCGCATACCGCTCGAGTTGTGCCCAACGAGCAACGTCAACACCGGAGTCTGCCCTTCGATTGCCGAACATCCGATCGGCATGTTGCGTCGCCTTCGTTTTCGTGTCACCGTGAACACCGACAATCGACTGATGAGCGATACCGGCATGTCCAAGGAGTTCCGGCAGCTGGAGGCGGCCTTCGGGTGGGGGCTGGACGATTTCGAGTGGTTGACCACCAACGCCATGAAGAGTGCATTTGCTCCGTTTCCAGAGCGGCTGAGAATCATCAACGGCCTGATCAAGCCTCGATATGCGCTGCTTCGAGCGGAACTCGCCATGGGAGCCGCGGCTCGCTGACGTGGAACAATGGGCGAATGCCCATCATCGTTCACAAGGTCGAACATCCCCTCATCGCCGACTCGTTGACGCGCATCCGTGACGTCGCCACCCCGAATGCCCTGTTCCGCCAAGAACTCGAAAGGGTTGGCACTCTTTTGTTGGCCGAGGCGACTCGAGACTTGGCAACCCGACCGGTTCGAGTCCGGACACCGCTCACTGAGACTGACGGCAGTGTCCTCGTCAGCCAACCCGTCGTCGTTCCCGTACTTCGAGCCGGACTCGGGTTCGTTCAGGCTGCCCAGGATCTGATGCCCAATGCCGATGTCGGTTTCGTCGGGATCAGCCGGGACGAAACCACATTTGAACCGAAGCCCTATGTCAACAAACTCCCTGAGACTCTCGCCGGCCGAAGCTGTTTCGTTCTCGATCCCATGCTCGCAACGGGTGGATCTCTCGCACACGCGTGTCGTCTACTCGTGGAACGAGGCGCGACAGGTCCACTCACAGTGATCTGTGTGCTCGCCGCTCCCGAGGGTCTCGATTTCCTGCGGACCACGGATCTCGATCTGCGGGTGTACACCGCGGCGATCGACGAACGCCTGAACGACAGCGCGTTCATCGTTCCCGGCCTCGGCGACGCCGGCGACCGCCAGTTCGGAGCGCCGCACTGAGACCAACGTCATCACTCACCCGCAAGAGGACCTGAACCCTGAGGCAGTACATTGACCTTGTCGCTGCATTGCGACGAAGGCGGTTTCCGAAGTGCACCATGGCGTATCAGTGAGTGGTTCAGTCCAGCGATGCTCGGATGGTGAACACGAATGGTGAAACTTCATGACTTCTCTGACTGAAGCCTTTCTCGCTCGAGGAGGTGACGACAAACCGGGATGTACGTTCGAGGGTCACACCACCCCGTGGACGAAAGTGATCACGGAATCTGCAACGAGAGCCGTGATTCTGCGCAATTTCATCGAACCTTCCGAAGCCCAGCGATTCGCCGTCTTGGTGGACGACTCGCGTGAATGCATGTTCTGGCTCGGTGCGGCTCTGTTGAGAGGGATCTGCATGACCGGTCTCGACCCCACGCGGCCTTCCTCTCTCAATACAGCGGCCCTCCATGGGTGCCAGTTCGTGGTCTCGGATGACGCGGGGCTTCGGTATCTCGAAAGCCTCGAAATCGGGTCCTTTCGAACGATCGACCTCAAGTCCGATCATTACCTGGCCGTCTTCGACGACTGTTCGGATTCGGCCACCTTCATCAAGGAACCGAACGACAACCGCCTTCTGTGTTCGTTGCTTCTCGAATCCCCCGCCTTCGGCAATGCAACGTTCGACGTTTCCGAACGCCAGGTGGGCGTTGCGGCGAACCAGGTCGTGAGAGCCACGGAATTGACGACGTACGACGTCTGTTACGACGCTCTCCCCATGAGTTGCGCGAACTCCGTTCTTGCGTGTTGGGGTCCGGCACTGTTGACCGGAGCAGAGATCGTCTTCCAGCGAACCTTCACGCCGGGGCAGTTCTTCGCCGACGTCCGGGAATTCAATTGCACGTACTTCGTCTTCACCCGTTCGATGATCGAGAAACTGCTCGACATGCCCCCATCCGATCTCGACCGCGAACACCGACTTCGAGTCGGATTCGGGACGGATTCGACTCCAGAGCTGCGACGAGAGTTCCGCGATCGGTTCGGGTGCGAGTTGGTCGAGGCCGATGCCCAACGAGCCATGGCTTTGCGAGACGTCTGATCAAGTCGGCCCGCGGAGCGGGTGGGGATGCGCGAACGGCTGCAACAGAGCATCGGTGCCGCCGTCGACGAACAGGACCTGACCCACGATGTAGGAGGAGTCTCCGGACAACAGAAAGGAGATCACCGACGCGATTTCCTCAGGTGTGCCCCATCTCCCGAGGGGAATCGGAACTCGATCGAGCGACGCCTTGATATCGGGAATGTCGAGGAGCGGACGAACCATGGCCGTATCGGTGACACCCGGAGCCACACAATTCACCCTGATTCCCTCGGCAAGCCACTCGGCGGAATTCCTCCGCACCCAGAAGGCAATTGCGAGCTTGCCCGCTGGATATGCCGTGAACGGTCGCGACGAACCGAAGTGCCGAACCGCAGCCTCCTCTCCCTGTTCGAGGAACACGCGCGCATCATCGACGCTCAATCCAGGAGTCATGGTCGTCGAGTTCGACGAGATCATGACGAGCGCAGGATTCGTGCCGCGAGCCAGCGCTGGACGAAGACCCTCGACCACAGCCATCGTTCCGTAGTAATTGACCCTCACGATCAATTCATCGGGCACCGGAGTGCTCAGCCCTGCACAGGGAACCAAGCCGTCGAGCACGCCGCCACAAGCCTCGAGTACTTCCTCGACGATTCGCCTCCGGTCGCTGTCCACGGAGAGATCTCCGACGACCGCGGCATCGTGTTTGTCCACTCCGATGACCCGAATGCCTGATGCTTCGAGGCGCTGCTTCGTCGCACGACCGATCCCGGATGCTGTCCCTGTCACGCACACTGTTGTCATACGAGAACCTCCCTGGATGTCGTTCGTCACCATGGCAGTTTCGCAGATCCGAGATTCTCGAGTCTCGGCGAATCCTGACTACCGTCTGATCATGCGTTCCATCGTCTGCCGAGCTTTTGGTCCCCTTGAGTCCCTCGAGATCGCTGAGTCGGATGCTCCTCAACTCTTTCCATCGTGTGTCCGTGTCGAAGTCGCGGCATGCGGCGTGAACTATGTCGACGCCCTCTTCGTTCAAGGCAAATACCAGATCAAACCTCCGACTCCTTTCGTCCCGGGCATGGAAGTCGTCGGGAGAATCACGGAGATCGCAGACGATGTCAGTGGTTTCTCGCTCGGCGACCGAGTGTTCGCGAATGTCGGACTCGGCGGGTACAGCTCCGAGGTCGTCGTCGCTGCAAAACGTGCTCTCCGACTACCCGAAACGATGACCGATGGCCAGGCCGCCACATTCATGCAGAGTTATCTCACCGCATGGTTCGCGCTGGTCGAACGAGCCCGGGTCGAGCCTGGAAGTTGGCTCGCGGTCCTCGGCGCTGGCGGAGGGGTCGGACTTGCTGCGGTCGACGTCGGACGAGCGCTCGGGTTGAAGGTGATCGGCGTCGCGTCGTCGCAGGAAAAGCGGTCTGCCGCACGTGAGCGCGGAGCGATCGAGGTCGTCGATGCCTTGAGCAGCCCGAACGACATCAAAGAAGAGATCAAGCGTCTGTCCGACGGTGGTGTGCGATACCTCTACGATCCCGTCGGTGGCGAACTCGGCGAGACGTGTCTGAGATCTCTCGCCGACGACGGGCAATACCTCGTCATCGGATTCGTTGCGGGAATCCCGCAACTTCCCGCCAATCAAATTCTCCTGCGCAACCGTCGGGTCACCGGAGTCGATTGGGGTGGCTGGGCGGGCCGCAATCCGGACAAGAACGATGCCATGCTCGCCGAGGTGCTCTCCCGCATCGAACGGGGCGAGCTGTCGCCGATCGAGCCGACTTCGTACCCGCTCGAGGAAGCCGCACGAGCCCTCGATGATCTTCTCAAACGAAGGATTCCCGGCAAGGTCGTGCTGACCCCCTGACCGTTGCGCCCCAACGGTGCTCACCAAGGACCCGACCGTGACCCGTATCGTGGTCGGTCGTGCAAGAAGTTTTTCCGGACCAAGGCGAGCGCTCCGTCACCGATCTCTATGACGATCCGCGTCGCAGACGTCTCGCCGATCGCCCGTGGATCGTCCTGTCCATGATCAGCTCTGCCGATGGAGCAATGGCGATCGACGGCACGTCGGGTGGTCTCGGGAGCGACTCCGATCGATCGGTGTTTCGACACCTCCGATCCATCGCTCACGGGGTTCTGGTCGGGGCACGAACGGTGCGCAGCGAATCGTATTCCCCACTTCCGAGCCACCAGACACTGGTCGTCGTGTCGCAAACGGGGAACCTGGGCGTTCATTCGTCGGCCCTGACCTCGGCAGGCAACACTCTCGTCGTCGACGGCGAAGTCCGCGGAATCTGCACTGCACTCGCAGGTGACATCTGGATACTCGAGGGTGGTCCGTCCCTCAATGCCCAGATGCTGGCAGCCGACTGCATCGACGAGGTCTGCCTCACCGTTGCTCCTCGTTTTCTCTCGAGCGATGCCGGTCGCATCATCGGTGACGGTGAATTCGCAGATCATCAGTGGGATCTGATCCACATCGCCCACGACGAGGGATTCGTCTTTCTGCGCTACCTTCGCAAACGTTCCGATTGAGACAGAGGTGGTCGGACGTTCAAGTTCAGGACCACCGGGTCTCCGGACAGCCGATACAGGGTTGGTCGCTCTTCGGCGAACGGGGTCGACCCGTCGACGCGGTGCAACAGAGTTGCCGTGACCTCTGCAGCTTGGATCGACAGAACATCGAGTTTGTGATGGCGGTGCAGCCGAATTCCCAAGTCGACCTGCCCGAGACTCGCCACGCCGAATGCGCGTGCCATGTCGATGACCATGCCGATTTCGACTCCCCACCCCATCGAGAAGGGGATGTCTGCCAACTTCGATCTGCGACCTGCGAACTCCCCTGCCAGCGGCTGACGAAGTTCGGTCAGTTCAGGAAAGAACAAGGACAGCAAAGGTCGTGCGACGAGTTCGGTCGTCCGGCCCCCTCCTCCGAGATGCGACGGACGCTCATAACTCGCTTTGACCAGTCCGACTTCGGGATCCAAGAAGAACGGAATCACCAACTTGACGATCCAATCACGCGTGAAGCTCGTGATGTCGCCGTCGATCCACACGATGATGTCACCACTGCTCACTGCAAGACTCCCCCACAGCGCATTCCCTTTACCGGAACCCGGCCCGTAGGTGTCGTGAACCGAGTCAATCGAGACCACTCGGGCGCCTGCATGTTCTGCGATGTACGCGGTTTCATCGCTGGAGTCGTCATCGAGAACGATCAGTTCGTCCACGAGACTTCCGAGAAGATCTGGTTCGATCATGCGAATCAGATCCCCGACCGTGTCCGCTTCGTTCCTGCACGGAATGCAGACAGAGACAGTTGTGTCCCCTTTGAGTTCGAGAGCGGTCTCGAGAGTCCAGGAGCGAGGATCGAAAGTCTTGATCCGATCAGTCATCGTTGTGAATTCTCCTGGTAGCAACCCGATCAATCGCAGTGGGGCGTAGCGTTCGAGAAATGTTCCTCTACGGCGTCATCAACGCGTCTCCTGACTCGCTGAATTCCGACTCGATTGCTCTCGACGCTACCGCCGCTGTTCGTCGGGCGAGATACCTGCTCGAGAACGGCTGTCAAGGTATCGACCTCGGAGGCCAAGGCTCGACGGATTCCGCTGTGGTCGTACCGTGGGACGAGGAGTGGGACCGACTTCGTGACATCGTGAAGGCCCTTTCGGATCTGAGGGTTCCGCTCAGCATCGACTCCTGGAAGCCGGAGGTCGTACGCCGTGCTCTCGAAAGCGGAGCGACCGTCATCAACGCTGCTGACGGCATGCAGTCCGACGAGATGTGGCGCATCGCGGCCGACCTCGATGCGCCGATCGTTCTGCCATTCCTCTCCGGTCCGAATCCACGCGAGATGGAACTCGTTCGCGCCGATCCCATTCGGGTGATGACCGAGTTCTTCGAAGAACGCCTCCGCGTTGCAGATCGATTCGGTCTGCGCAGTGCGTGCATCCTCGACCCGGGGACCGGGTTCGCTCCATCGAACTGGCCCTGGGAGGAACGTTTCGTCTATCAGAAGCACGTCTACTCGAATCTGCACGAACTTCGTCGGTTCGAACTGCCTCTCTACATCGCACTCCCGTGGAAGGACACCGCTCAACATGACGAGTTGCTCGACATCGTCCTTCGTCAACAGCCCGACTTCGGACGAGTTCACTATCCGGAAAAGGTGCGTCGCGTCGAGAAAGAACTCGACCTCAGGTGAGATCTGCCAGCATGCCCCTCGGATAGACCGCGTCCGGCGGCAGGGACGTCGTCCATCCGTCGGGGCATTTCTCCGGTCGGACTTGAGACAGTGGTGCGAGGACGAATCGCCGTTCGGAATATCGCGGGTGGGGAATCGACACGTTTCCGCCTTCGATGACGACCTCGTCGAAAAAGAGCAGATCGAGGTCGAGAGTACGAGGCCCCCAATGGACCGTTCGCTCTCGACCAGCGTCTGCCTCGATGCGATGGAGCCAACGCAGCAACGCGTAGGGATCGAGTTCGGTTTCGATGACGACGACCATGTTCAGATATGCGCCTTGATCGAGAGGTCCGCCGATGGGATCCGTCTCGAACACCTCGGACTGGGCCACTACGGAGTCAGCGAGACGGTCGATGGCGAACTGGAGATACCCGACGCGGTCTCCGAGATTCGACCCGAGCGCGATGACGGCTTCATGAGTGGACAAACGAGACGATGACGTCTTCACACGATGAACGCGAACTGCGGACGAACTGACGTCGACAGGAATCGGAGGTCGAACTTTGGTGAGCGTCAGATCGACCGAATGAACCCTCGGAAATTCGAGAACGACATCGGCCATCCGCTGAGCCAGGCGCTCGAGAAGGAGATCGCTGTGATCTCGAGCAACAGCGACAAGACGCTCGCACACCTCGCCGTAATTGACGGTTTCGGAGAGGTCGTCCGAGAGACCGGCATCGTGCAGATCGACGTGAATGTCGACGTCGATGCAAAGGGGCTGTGGAGCCTGCCGCTCGTGCTCGAGGACTCCGATCACGCTGATGACACGAAGGTCCTTGATGAGGATGTGATCCGTCACGGCGACCACGGTACCGTTGGGGCATGTCTGATGACACTGCAGCAACATCCCCGGCTTCGAACCCGACGTCAGGAACGTACAGTGCCGAACGAGTCGTCGCCGACCTGCGCGAACTCGCTCACCGCACCGGAGGTCCAGAAGGGGCTCGCCGATTGTGTTGGACACCCGACTGGGTCGCCGCGCGCAACTTCCTGAGAGAGAGCCTGGCGACTCTGCCCGTCGAAGTCGATGTGGACGAGGCCGGAAACCTCTGGGCTTACCTACGGGGTCGAAGTTCGGACACACTCGTCGTCGGCAGTCACCTGGACAGCGTCCCCAAGGGTGGATGGCTCGACGGGGCTCTCGGCGTCATGGCTGGTTTGGAACTGCTCCGCTCCCTTGCACAGGAGGGAACTCCCCCAGTCACGGTCGCTCTCGTCGATTGGGCCGACGAAGAGGGAGCCCGCTTCAGCCGATCACTTTTCGGTTCTGCAGCCGTCATGGGCACTCTCGACGTCGACATCCTTCGAGGACTCAACGACAAAGAGGGACATTCTCTGCCGAAGGTGCTCGCCGAACACGGCGTCGACATCGAAAAGCTCGACGGGGCTCGAACGCGCCAACACGACGTCAAGGCCTACGTCGAGGTGCACATCGAACAGGGTCCGATTCTCGAGTCGATGGACAAGGGAATCTGTGCCGTCACCGGCACGAAGGGCATCGAACGCGAACGGCTCGTTTTCCGCGGTCAGGCCGCTCACGCGGGAACCATGCCGATGAAGATGCGCCGCGACAGTTTCCGTGCGGCCTCGAGGTTCGCACTCACAGTTGCTGAAATCGGCGACACATACGACGGCGTCACCACCGTCGGAGCCGTTGCGTGCAAGCCGGGTGTCGTCACCGCCGTTGCCGGCGAAACGACGATCACCCTCGACATGCGGCACATCGACGCCGATGTGTTGGCCACGATGTTCTCCGAGTGCCAGGCGGCGGCCGAGGCAGCGGCGAGTGCAGAGGGTTGCACGGTCGAGTGGGAGCACATCTTCCGCATTCCACCGATGCCCTTCCACCCCTTGCTTCTCGATGCAGCTCGAACCAGTGTTCGAGAAATCGAGGGTCATGACATCGTTCTTCCGAGTGGTGCACTGCACGACGCAAGTGAGACCGCTCGGTCCATTCCGACGGTCATGATCTTTTCGTCATCGACCAACGGACTCAGTCACACCAAGGAAGAAGACACCCCTGTCGACCATCTCCTGATGTCCGCGGATGCCTTTCAGCGAACGTGTCGACGCGCGATCGACCTGATCGAGTCCGGTGCCTTGTAGACGTTGCGTCGATCAGACGTCAGGAAGTTCGCCTGCTCACGAGAAGAGCGGTCACGGCCTTGCCATCAGCCTTGCCCTGACTCGCCTTCATCACTGCTCCGACGAGTGCCCCCATGGCCTTGTCCTCACCAGCACAGAACTTGCTCCAGGCCTCGGCTTGGGACGCGATGACCTGTTCCACCAGCCCAACGAGCGCCGACTCGTCCATCGCTTCGAATCCGCGAGCCGCAGCGAGTGCTGCAGCGTCTCCGCCACCAGCTGAAACGACGTCGGCAAGAATCTGCTTGGCCTGAGTCGACGTCAACTTGCCGCTCGTTTCCAAGAGGATCAGACCAGCAAGATCACCGGCAGGCACAGTCGGCTGCGATCCTTGATCGGCATACGCCTCCTTCACATGGACGAGTGCGCGCACCACATCTGCTCCGCGTTCTCCCACGCTCAGCACATAGTCGTCCTGGCCTCGCTCCACGACGACCATCACCGACTCGCTGTCCGGGGCCATCCCCGTCGCCTCTGCGAGACGATGTCGGCGCTCTCGAGGAAGCATGGGCATAGCATCCCGAACGGCCTCGACCCAGGAGGCTTCTGGAACGAGCGGCACCAGATCCGGCTCCAAGAAATAGCGATAATCATCGGCATCTTCCTTGGTCCGAAGGGTGTGCGTTCGTCCATCGGTCTCGTCCCAGTGGCGCGTCTCCTGCCTGATCGTCTCTCCACTTTCGATGAGAGCGACCTGACGTCGAGCTTCGTACTCGTGCGCCTTGCCCAACGGGCGACTCGAGTTGACGTTCTTGATCTCGCAGCGCGTCCCGAGTGGTTCTCCGGGCTTGCGCACACTGACATTCGCGTCACAGCGCATCGAACCCTCCTCCATCTTCGCGTCCGAGGCTCCGACAGCGATCAGAATCTGTCGCAACTCGGCCAGATATTGCCGAGCCTCATCCGGAGTCGAGATGTCGGGACGTCCGACGATCTCGACGAGCGGCACTCCCGCCCTGTTGAAGTCGATCAGCGAGAAGTCGCTTCCATGGATTCGGCCGCCGGAACCACCGATATGCGTGCTCTTGCCGGTGTCCTCTTCGAGATGGGCTCGTTCGATGCCGATGCGTTTGCCACCGGGCAACTCCAGCCAACCGTCGACGTTGATCGGCTGGTCGTACTGTGAGATCTGGTACGCCTTGGGCATGTCCGGATAGAAGTAGTTCTTGCGATGAAACGTGCTCGGCTGGACAGTGCAGTTCAGCGCGAGGCCGATCCTCATGGCAAGTTCGACCGCTTGTCGATTGAGGACTGGCAACGCACCCGGAAGACCGAGAGTCACGGGATCGATGTTCGTATTGGGTTCGTCGCCGAACCGATTCGGACTGGCAGAGAACAACTTCGTTGCCGTCGCCAACTCGACGTGGACTTCGAGCCCGCACACGAGTTCGTAGCCATCGATCATGAAACTCTCACCCACAAGCTGGGGAGCCTCAGTAGCTCGCTCATCAGTGACCGACATCATCGACCTCCAGGAAATCGATCGGTTGCTCGACGTTCGAGTTCGGCGCCGACACGGAACATGGTCTGCTCGCCGAGTGTCGGGGCGAGAATTTGGATACCGACAGGAAGGCCAGCCTCCCCTGTTCCAAAGGGAACACTCATCGCGGGATGACCCGCAAGATTCGTCGGAATCGTGTAGATGTCGCACAAATACATCGACAGCGGATCATCGACCTTCGAACCCACCGGGAATGCCACCACCGGAGACGTCGGGGTGACAATGACGTCGACGGAACGGTACGCCTTGTCGAAGTCGTCACTGATGAGGCGC
>JBDLRO010000094.1:0-10189 GCA_039800025.1 Actinomycetota bacterium
CGTCCTCCTACACTGCTGCTGATGGTTCAACTTCAAGGCAACTATGTTCCCAGCACCTTGGCCTGGGTCCGAGATCAAATAGATCTCTACGAACGCACCAGTGGCACAGAGGGCAACACTCTCCTGGAGACGGGGATTCCGGTCATTATTGTCACGATGAGGGGCGCGAAATCCGCGAGCGTCCGCAAGATCGCTCTGATGCGCGTGGAATTCGGCGGCTCGTATGCCTTGATTGCATCCAAGGGCGGTGCACCGGACAATCCTGATTGGTATCACAACCTTTTGGCTCATCCCACTGAAGTACTCATTCAAGATGGTCCAGAACCATTCCGGGTGACAGTGAGGCAAGTCGAGGGCTCCGAGCGCGAGCAATGGTGGGCCCGTTCAGTCGAAGTCTTTCCCACTTACGACGAGTACCAATCGAAGACTGAACGTCAAATCCCCGTTCTCATCGCTGAACCGGTTGTCTGATACCTCGTCGTTACAGAAACGTCTTCATCATCCAGGTGTTCTCGAAGGTCACCGATTCGATGATTTTCAGGTTTTTCTCTCGAGGCCGATACCCGAGTTGCAAGAGCCGGTGCATGGCAGGAGCCGAAGCATCGACCCAGAGCGATGTCATATCGAGGCGGAGTGCTTCGCCTTCTATTGCGCGAACCAACCTTTTACCTACGCCTCTTCGAGAAAATTTCGGATCGACGTAGAGCAAGTCCACATTTCCAGCAGTCTCACCGTGGTCGGTCAAACTGCCGAAACCGGCAATGACATCGTCCATTTCAACCACGATCACGACGTCCTTGCGAACGACATGAGCCAGATATTCATCCGTGAAGGTTCGGGACCAAATCTCTGTCTGTTCAATCGAGTAGCCCGACCCCGCTATCGCATTCACAGCCACCCGAGTCAATCGACTGACATCGTCAGGAACTGCCGATCGGATTTTCATCAGGAAAGACTATGCCTGCGGAGGTGCAGCTTCTGTTGAGCCGAATTGCGGTCTTGAAGCGACAACATGATGTCCGGATATCGAGACTTCACGCTCCACAAGCGAACTTTGGCGACACCGACTTTTGTCAGGCGATTTCGTACCGGTACACATTCGTCTACTTTTCGGCGTCTGAAACCTCAGGCCACCTCGAGAGGCGTAATCGCGTCGAGAACGGACCCGAGTTGATCGCGCTGCACCTCGAGATCGAAGCGCGACTGCAGATTCAGCCAGAAGCGATCGCTCGTCCCGAAGAACCTCGCAAGACGAAGCGCCGTATCCGCCGAGATGCCCCGCTTCCCATGAACGATCTCATTGATCCGCCGCGGCGGAACACCGATCGACACGGCGAGACGGTGCTGGGTGACGCCAAGCGGTTCGAGGAACTCCTCCAGGAGGACTTCGCCAGGGTGGATAGGTGCCATGGTCTTCTTCATTGCCAATCCTCTCAGTGCTAATCCGTGATCGAGATGTCCTCGGGGCCTGCCTTCGTCCAACGGAAACAGATCCTCCATTGGTCGTTCACCCGGATGCTGTGCTGGCCTGTCCGGTCTCCGGTGAGCTTCTCCAGCCTGTTTCCGGGTGGTACTCGCAGATCAGACAATTCCTCGGCAGCATCCAACATGACGAGTTTTCGTAACGCCACCCGTTGGATATCCGGGTGGAACTTGCGCACTCGCTCCCTGCGCCAGACCCGCTCGGATGCCTCGTCAGCAAACGACTGCAACATCGCGCAAGCATAACGCTTCCCGTTATGAACACAACCCGTTATGCAACGGAAATCCTCGTTGAACGTCGACGAATACCCCTGCTCAGAGGGTGTAGCGGAACACGTACGTCTACGTTCCGGGGTTAGAAACCGCTTCCGGTGTCGCCTGGCGCGTTACCCGTGAGACGCAAGACATCGGCAACATCCTGGGGCCGGCCGGTGGCGCGCTTGTTCGCGATCAGGTCATCACGACCGATGAACGGTACGACGACACCACCCAAAATGACGTCGATGTGCCGAGTCCAAGCAGCATCGAAGTCCACGCCCGAGATGCGAGTGAGGAGATCTATCCGGTACGGCGGATACCCCAGCTGCACAACGCAATCGTCCGAGGTCAAGTCATCATGCTCGATGCCGACACTCCCGAAGCCAAACTCATCGAGTGCAGCCAGAAGACGGTCTGCGTTGGTTGCGTCCGTCCAGATCCACGCGTCGAGATCTCCAGTCGCTCTTGGTAGGCCGTGCGCTGCGAGCGCATAGCCGCCCACGATCATGTATCGGACGTCATGCCGAGCGAGTAACGCGACAAACTCGCTGAAGTCTCGGTCGAACTCCATCGTTCCCCCCGTACATACGGCGCCGCAAGACTTCAACAGCTGCAACGCGCTCCTCGAACGAGACACCAGCCCAGTACACGACCTCGTCGACCTGATCGCGCACAGTCGACTTCGTCACAACTCTTGACATCGAACTCGAGGAGGACGAAGGAGACTGCACGACCGAAATTCTACCGTCGAGGTATCGGCACATCGGTTTACCACTCGCTGAAGGTTGATCAGTCAGAACTTGTACCGGTACACATTCGTTTCGCGTTCGACGAAACCGAGGCGTTTGTAGAGACGGTTCGCCGCCTCACGCGACGGCCGGGAGGTGAGATCCACGGTGATCGAACCGAGTGAACGTGCCCGTTCGAGAGCGGCTCTGTTGAGTGCCTCCCCCACACCGTGACCGCGCGCGTCCTCATCGACGACCACATCTTCGATCCAGGCTCGCACTCCCGTCGGGATCGGGAAGACCGCAAGAGTCAGTGAACCCACGATGCGGCCATCGAGATGGGCGAGGAACAAAGTGGTGGCGTCGTGATCGACGATTCGTCGAAGAGCCGCAGCATCGGGAGCCGGGTTCGACGACGAGAGTTGCGGAATCAATCGTGCGAATGCAGTCACGACGCTCTCATCGACCGTCGCACAGATACTGATTTCGACCGACACAGCACCTCCGGCGTCTCCGTCGAGAGTCTAGGCATCGGGTGTCTTATGGTGAACCCATGAACACAGACGAACTGTCGACCAAGGCCCGTGCACTCGGAGGAGCGCTCGAGCCCTTCGTGGGCCAGGTGTACTTCTCGCGAGAGTGTCACGAGCGATACGTGGCACTCGGCTTCGCTGCCAGTCCCGGCGACATGAACGGAGTCGCGATGCCCGAGATGGTCTCGTACTTCACGAGTCGCGGTTCGCTCATGGGGCAGGTCCCGGGTGAACTCGTCGCAGCAGCGTTTGCCGTGTTCAATCCGGTCGTCGTCGTTCCCGCCGTCACAGCAGGCTGGGCGATCACCGATGCCAAGTCCGTGTGCTCGGCACGTCGCGACGGTGCCGTTGCCCAACTGCAGCGCATTCTTGGCGCCACCCCCGCTGGCGTGGATGAAGCTCGACGCGTTCTTCAACGCGCTGTGTCCGTCCTGCGTCCCGAGGGGCGCCCCCTTTTCGCGGGAACGCTGAGCCAGCCGACACCCGACGATGCTCTCGCCGCATGCTGGCACTTCGGCGACATGTTGCGTGAATTCCGGGGCGATGCCCACACGGCGGCGTGGATCTCGGCCGGCTTCGATGCAACCGAGATCGGACTCATGACCGAGTTGTTCTGGGGCCTCTCGCTCAAGTCGTACAGCCGCACTCGAGGGTGGAGCGAGGACGACTACCGGGCAGCCATCGATCGACTCGAACGTCGCGATCTGATCAAAGACGGCGCGTTCACCGAATCCGGTCGCGCAGCACGCGAGGGTGTCGAACGCGCGACCGATGCACAAATGGCTGTGGCGATCGAAGCCATGGGCGACGACCTGGATCGCCTCCTCGGACTGCTGACGCCGTGGTCTCGGGCTGTTCAGGCACACAAGGGATACCCGGCTTCTGGTCCTCATGAACTCGCAGAAGCTGCGCGTCAACGCTGACCACGGCACCATCTCGCCGCTCGACAACCCTCGGGTCGCTGTCGCACCTGCCGGGCGTGACAGACTGACCCGATGATCATCACCGAAGCAACGTGCACAGCTTCCGAGTTCACCGACGCGACGGGCTGGGAGCCCAAGCCCGAGGGCATGTGCCAGGGTGACATGTGCGTTCCGGCTCCCGGAGCGCTGACGTCCGATGGACGAGTCGACATCGAACGAGCAGCTCAGGCTCTCGGCATGCCGATCGTGGTCGATGACGTTCACGGGATTCGTGCTCTCGGAACAGCGTCTCTTGGAGGCCACGCTCTGACGACCGCGGTCGCAGCTGATCCGGAACTGCGATCGTTCGACGGAGGGTCGTTCCGCCTGTCGTCGTTGCGAGGCCGCAAAGTCGTGCTCGCCGCGTGGGCCAGTTATTGAGGCTGCCGCTCCAGCCTGCCCGGGTGGCAGGCACTGCACGAGATCATCGAGCCCCTCGGCGCAACTGTCGTGACGGTCGCGCTCGACGTCGATCCTGAACACGCGCGACCTTGGGCGATGAAGTCGGACCCGACGCATCCGAGCGTCGTCGACACCGAGCATGCCACCAATGCCGCATTCGGATTCACCAACATTCCGATGGCTGTGTGGATCGACGAAGACGGGGTTCTCGTACGCCCTGCTGAAGGTGCATCGATCGAGCGCAACACGTTGCGCGACATGGAGATTCCCGAGGGCTTGCCCGAGCGACTGTCGAAGATGATGCATGCCGTGAAGGAGATCCCGGACGATTCCGAGGCGTATCGTGCAGCGCTCATCGACTGGGTGCGCAATGGTGCATCGTCCGAGTTCGCGCTGTCACCCGACGAAGTCGTGCGACGCAGCCAGCCACGCTCGGATTCCGAGGCTCGCGCAGCCGCGTGTTTCGAACTCGGCAACCATCTCCGACGCACGGTCGGTCACGATGCTGCAGTTCCTTGGTGGCGAGAAGCCCACCGTCTGCACCCTCTCAATCTCGCCTACAAGCGGCAAGCCTGGACTCTCGTCACCACATCTCCCGAGGCCACGGAGAACGATCTGATGCAGGGTCCGAACGACGTCTACGAGGGAAATCTGTTGGACGAAGTTCTCGCTGCAGGCGGTTTCGGGGCTTTCATCGTTCGACCCGAACTGTGAGTTCACCTGTTTCTTCCCATCTGCAGCCTGCCTGATGGCGAGATAGCGTCAACGCGATGGCCGATCTCGATCACATCCGGTGGATCCGCCGACCGGAACTTCACCGGCCGTACATGGTGGCTGCGTTCACGGGATGGAACGATGCGGCTGATGCAGCGAGCATGGCCGTCCGTCATCTGATCGAGACTGCCGGTGCCGTTCCACTCGCCGAAGTGGACCCGGAAGAGTTCACCGATTTCGCAACGATCCGACCCCACGTGCGTCTCGACGAAGATTCCCAGCGTCACATCGTCTGGCCGACAGTGGGCATGTGGACACTCACGCTCGACGATGTCGACATCATCTTGGTTCTCGGGCCTGAGCCGGCCCTGAGTTGGAAGACGTTCTGCCGTCAGCTCGTCGGCGTCGCCCAGACGTACAACGCATCCGGTCTGATCTCCCTCGGAGCCCTTCTCGCCGACATCCCGCATCGCCGTGACACACAAGTCATCGGTACGTCCACCGACTCCCACTTCATCGACACCTTCGACCTGCAGCGAAGTCGCTATGAGGGCCCAACGGGCATCGTCGGTGTTCTGGGTGACATGGCGTCTCGATCAGGACTCGTCTCGGCTTCGCTGTGGGCTGCCGTCCCGGCTTACGCCGCTCAGATTCCCTCCCCCAAGGCAGCTTCTGCGCTGCTCGACCGGCTCTCCGAACTGATCGGCACCCACTTGCCCACTCTCGCCCTCGAAGAGCAGCGCGAAGAGTACGAGCACCAGATCGACGCTCTGATCAATCAGGACGATTCACTTGCCACGTATCTCGAGCGACTCGAGAACTCCGATGATGACGACTACGACGAAGACGACGATGCTCTCGAGGAGCGGGAACCGTCGCTGAGCGACGCGGATGTCGACAGTGATTCCTTGATGGAAGAAGTCGAACGTTTCTTGCGCAGCCAGCGCGACGACTGATGATTCGCGTCCACGGTCGACTTCACTGCAGAACGTGTCGTCCGCGCCGACAACGTCACGTCGTCAGTAGTCGAAACCTTCGGGTCGACGCCAGACCGATTCACGCGGTGCGTCGAACGATGCTCCACTCACTTCGCCGCGAATGGCGGCGAATGCCATCGCACCCCACCACTGCGCTCCAGCCGTCGGATCAGGAAGTGACGACTCGGCGAACCAGCCGACTCCGCTCGTCTCGAGTGGGTGACCCTGAAGACTCCCACCCGTGTGACGGCAGTGGAAGAGCAGCATGTACATCCCGAAGCGGCTGAAGCCCATTCGCTGGCCATCCACCACTCCGAGCAGCTGCACCGGCTCGCATTCGATTCCGGTCTCCTCATGCACTTCCTTGATGGCGACTTCGCTCGGGGAGTAGCCGACATCGGCCCAGCCTGTCGGGTACAGCCAGACACCGGAATCTGGTCGGCGAACGAGGAGGATCTCTCCGTCATCGTTACCGACGATCGCCCCGATCGCGACTTTCGGCGTCACGTATCCGGGGACTCCTTCGCCGACGGATTCCATCCACTCCTGGACGAAGTGGTCCTGTTCCCTGCGAACTTCGAGGGCATCATCGGCCGCGGCTTTGATGTCGGCCGCGACATGCAGCACTTCTTCGAATCGCTCACGTTCGTACAGGTTCTGCGTGAACCCGAGGCCTGTGCGCGCGATGCCAGCGAGCGTCTCGCTCCACCGCACGAGATCACGTGTGAAGTCCCCCGGGGTTGCGTCGCTCATGACACCAGTCTGGTCGAATCGACGTCGAGTGCGAACAACACCGCCCGCTCGATCTCCCGGCGATGATTCGGATCGTCCACGAGCACTTTGTCCATCGTGCGTACATAGAACGAGTCGATGACATCGTCTCCAATTGTCTGCACCGTGGCGTGGCGGATGTCGAGCCCCATCTCGGCGAAGGCTCGGGTGATCGCATGGAGAACACCGTGCCGATCGGGCGTGCGAACCTCGACCACGGTGGCGTTCGCCGATGCGCCGTCGACGAACATGACCTGAGGTTGCGTCACGGTGGCCGATGTGCGGGGTTTGGGTCGATAGTGCTTCGCCCGTTCAGCAAGACGGGCCTCGATGGCCAACTCACCGCGCAGTGCCTTCAGCACGTTGTCGATGATCGGTTGCCAAGCGATCGGTCCATGATCGGGAACACTCACGCGAAAGCGAGAAGCAGCCATGCCTTGTTCATCCGAGTGAGCCTGAGCGCTGATCACTTCGAGGCCGGAGAGAGCGAGCACTCCCGATACACGGCTGAACGTTCCCGGGCGGTCGGGGCTGACGATCGTCACCGAATCTTCGGAGACGGTGACAGCATCACGCTGATTCGCCATCGCCTCGAGCACTGTCTGATCCGGAAACAGGTTCCATGCCGTGTGGTCCGGACTCGAGCCGTCGAGAAGGAGATGCGCTCGAGCCACGAGATCTGCGACGAGTTCCGCTTTCCACGATCCCCACGCCGATGAGCCTGTCGCCAGGCCATCGGCCTCGGTGAGTCCGTGCAACAAGTCGAGCGTGAGCGCGTCACCCACCATGTCGACGATGTGAATGGCCGTCTGCGGGTCGCCGAGATCGCGTCGAGTTGCCATGTCGGGCAGCAGCAGGTGATGACGAACCATTTTCGCCAACACCTGCGTGTCATGAGAGTCGAAGCCGAGACGCGGTGCAATGCGATGGACGAGGTCGACGCCGACTTCGGAGTGATCTCCCGGGTAGCCCTTGCCGATGTCGTGAAACAACGCCCCGAGAACGAGAAGATCGGGCCGAGCCACTCGTGATGCGAGCCGGGCTGCTTGGGCTGCTGCCTCCCACAGATGTCGGTCGACGGTGAAACGGTGATACGCGTTTCGTTGCGGGCGAGCGCGATTCGGAGCCCACTCGGGCAGCACCTTCACCCACAATCCGCGCTGATCAAGAGCTTCAAGAACGGGAATCGCATCATGGCCGCACAACAGCAGACCGACGAGATCATCGACAGCGCCTGCTGGCCACGGAGAGGGCATCGACGGACACTGCTGCGCCAGACGATCGAGTGTGATGCGGTCGATGCGCGCTGAGTGACGGGCAGCTGCTGTCGCCACCCTCAACGACAATGTCGGATCGGTCGCCGGATGGACGGAGTCATCGAGATGAACCTCGCCATTGCGCAGGATCACACCAGGCGCCAACGGCTTGTCGGGGCTCGCCTTTCGACGCGTCGCTTCGATGCGAGCCCACACTTCATCGCCGACCCAGGCAATGGTGCGACCGACACTCGACAGCGACGCCATCAACGCATCAGCAGACGAGTAGCCGCACATCTCTGCGAGGACGTCCTGATCCTGCAGCCGAACGATCTCATCGGCGCGACCACGCAGTCGGTGCAGCGCAACTCGTACGTTCATGAGAACTTCGTAACCGGATGTCAGCGACGTCTGATCCGAGCGACGAACGTCGATTCCCGCAGCTTCGGCCCATGCGATGGCCTGGATGTCACGCAAACCTCCGAACCCTTCTTTGAGGTTCGGCTCCAAGAGGTAGGCGACTTCGCCGTTGTCGTGCTGGCGTCTGCGCACTCGATCGAGCAATTCGGGCAGTCGTTTCGAGGCCTGCTTTTGCCACTGTTCACCGGCTCGGCGTGCAAGATCCCGACTCAGGTTCTCATCACCGGCAATGTGTCTCACAGACAGCAGCGCCGTCGCCGAGTCGAGATCGTCATCGGCTCGCTCGAGGGCTTGTTTCAGCGTGCACACGGAATGGCCGAGTTTGAGGCCGGCATCCCAGATCGGGTACCAGAGCTTCGCGGACAGGTCGTCGATGTCTCGTTGCCCCTCGTGAACGAGCATCAGATCGAGATCGCTGAACGGAGCCAGTTCACCACGCCCGTAACCACCGATGGCGACCAGACCGACTGCTCCATTCAGCCGGGTTGTTTCGATGGCGTCCTGCCAGATCGAAGCGAGCCACGTGTCGGTCTGACCGGAAAGTTCACGAGCAAAGCGCAATCCACGCAGATCCGATGCTTCGAGTACCGCCGATCGTCCGCTCACGCCCCAAGTGTGCCAGGCAGCCGGGAGGTCAGTGAGGTCGGTCGCGATGTCGGCAGCCAGATTTCACCGATTCACTCCGCTTCGATCGATTGTTGTCGAATCGAATTTGGCCGGAAAACAGGCAGGACCCCCGCCACCGAAGTGACGGGGGTCCTGATTCCCTCTACCGAAGAGGAACTGTGATCAAAGATTGATCAGAGGGTGTCGGGGAGGCTGTTGGTGCCGCCAGGGGTACCGTCGTTCGGGGTGTCTTCCGAATTCAGGCCCTCGTGTGCTTCCTGCGGGGTGGAATCGATGATTCCCATGAGGCAGTACAGCCAACCATTGTCGTGCTGACCACCAGCGACGATCAAGCTACCTGCAACGTAAACGTTGCCGTAGATGGTTCGCGGAATTGCCATGTTGTCACCGGTGCCCGAAACGGAGGCAACGAAACCCGAACGCATCGTGATGCGCTTCAGATCGGTGTCTTCCAACTCATTCTCGTCGAACGAACCGTTGGCGATGTGGTCGGCGAGGATCGCCTGCACCGTTGCCGGCTGCGAGTTCAGATCGCTGACCTCGAGGCCCAGGGCATCGAGAAGACCGGCGAGAATGACTTCCTTCGGCTGGAACACCGTGTAACGGGGCTTGCCGTTGCCATCGGTGTCGAGGCGCTCGGCCCATCCACCAGTGAGGACCAAGGACTCGAAGATGTCGTCGTCTGTGGTGTCACAGAACTCATCGTCGGTGATTCCGTCCCAGATGTTGTCGACGCTGCCGTAGCCGGCCGAAACCGGAACAACGCTTGCACCCAGAGCCATTGCTCCAGCTGCCATACCAATCAGTGCCTTCTTCATGAAGTAAGCCTTTCTGTTGTGTGGACTTTCCACGTGGAGTGACACTAACGAACTACCTCGTTGGGCTACACGATTAAGGCAAACCTGTAACTGGTCATACACGGTGTTACGAAATAGTTACATCATTTGTGAAAACTGCTTATTTGCGTTGTTTTGAGCGGTTCGCTCGAGACGCAGATCGGGCGTTCATGACGAAATCAGACATCGAGGTGACGACCGGGATCATTCTCGGGCTCCCGGA
>JBDLRO010000095.1:0-3280 GCA_039800025.1 Actinomycetota bacterium
AAGTGGGACTCGAGATCGGGCTTCGGGAGGGTGGCTGCCGTGACGAGCACGATGTTGGTCATCAATTGAGACAACCTAGTGAGGTTCCGACCGTCCGTGGGGGTGAGTTTCCGAACACGAAAGCGGCGTGCCATCTCTTGGCAGCGCAACGCATGCGAGGGTGCTCCGCGATCTCGAGCATGGTTTTGTCGATTGACAAAACTATGCTCGGGGCATGGCCGTGAAATCCGCGCCCCAGCGCAAACGTCGCGACAGTTCGGACGAGGTGCTTCATCGCATCCTCGAGAGTGCCGCAGTCCAGTTCGCAACTTTCGGATTCGAGGGATCGTCGACTCGGACAATCGCAGAAAATGCCGGCGTTCACCAGGCGCAGATCGGCTATCACGTCGGATCGAAAGAAGACCTGTGGAAGGTGACGGTGAACTTCCTGTTCGAGCGACTTCGTGCTCATGTGGACCAAGCTCTGAAACAGAGCCTCGACGAGTCCGTGTCCGAGCCAGTTCGCGTTTTCGAAGACGTCATTCGGCTGCACGTGGACCACACGGCGAAGCATCCGGAATTGAGCCGCATCATGCTGATCGAATCGGCGAAGCGGACAGCTCGAGTGGACTGGTTGTTGAAGAACCACGTTCGACCCATCCTTGCGGCTCTCGAGCTCGTCTGGGCCGAGGTGAGGGCTGCAGGTGGCGGACGAGATGTCTCCTCAGAGGAGGTTTTCATGATGATGATCGGGCTCGCCCCGACTCCGTTCGCTCAAGCGGGTCTCCTGCGTCCGTTGCTGGGTAGAGAACGCTGTACCCCCGAACGTCACGCGCAGACGATGATCGAATGGATCATGGGATGACGGATCGAACGACCATTCGGGCAGTGGTCGGGAACGATCGCACCGAGATCTACGAGCTCCCCGCCGACATCGTCGTCGAGCGCGACGTGATGATTCCCACGAAACGCGGTCCGCGTCTCGCAGCCATTGTGTTCCGTCCCGTGTCGGGCGGGCCTTGGCCGGTGATCATGTGCTGCACCACGTACGGCAAGGATCTTCACCCCCTCGACTACACGCTTGCTGGTCGTGGCCCGGCAAACCGCTCGATTGGTCTCGACATGGGGAGCATGCGTGTCAGCGAAGCGACACCCTTCGAAGCAGCGGATCCTGGCTACTGGGTACCGCACGGGTTCGTGGTCGTTCATGTCGATGCCCTCGGGTCGGGCAAGTCAGAGGGTGAATCGGCTCTTGGACTTGGTGATGCCGTGGTCGGCGCGTTCTGCGACGCGATCGGCTGGGCGGCCGATCAAACGTGGAGCGTGGGCAAAGTCGGTTTGAACGGTGTGTCGTATCTCGCCGCGATGCAGTGGCCGATTGCGGCTCGTCGTCCTCGGGGTCTGGCGGCAATCGTTCCGTGGGAGGGATTCACCGATGTGCTCACCGACGTGGTGAGTCACGGTGGAATCCCCGAGACCGCATTCTTTCCCTGGTGGATGGCGGGAGAGAAGAGTGCATCGCCGGTCGTGGAGCGTTGAATGGTTTCATGCGGTCAGCGTCGAAGCACAAGCACCTGTACACCCATGGTCGCCACGAGTGGACGGTGTCGAACAGTCTCGAGGCCTTGGACTATCAACGGGACTTCTATGAGCGCTATCTCCGTGATGGTGAAGTCGACATCCCAGGTGTTCGGCTCGAGGTGCGTCATGCTCTTGACGAGTACGACGCCCGTTTCGAGGATCAGTTTCCCCCGAAAGGTGCGAGGCTGACTGCCTGGTATCTCGACGCGTCAACGGGTGTTCTGTCGTCTGAATCGACTTCGGCGTCGTCGTCGGCCTCCTATGAGAGCCAGTCCGTCGGCGATCGACTCGTTTTCCATCGTTCTTTCAGTGAGGACACGGAAATTTCGGGACCGATGGCATTGCGCTGCTTCATGGCGACCGATGCAGGCTTTGACCTCGACCTGTTCGTCGGCGTACGGAAATTCGACGAGCAGGGGATGGAGGTCGAGTTCTGGAACCGCTTGTCCCGCAGAGACATCGTGACGCGCGGCTGGTTGAGGGCGTCACGGCGGCCAGACCCGGCCTCCGTGGTCGACGCGTTCATACCTGTTGCCGACTATGAACGCGAAAGGCCTGTCGTGCCTGGAGAGGTAGTCGAACTCAATGTCGAGATTCTTCCGTCCAGCACGCTGTTCGAGGCCGGCTCCTCGCTCGTGCTCGAACTTCGAGGGCGCGATGTCACCGAACTGCCCAACTTCCAGCACCATCGCATCTTCAACTGCGGACGGCACACCCTCTTCACAGGGGGAGAATTTCCATCGAGACTCCTCGTTCCGATAGTTCCCCGCGGCGAAAGCGAGGGGTTTCGCCAACCAAGGGCGTCGTGACGGTCCCTCGAACCCTCAAGACGAGACGTTCGGGGCAGACGCGACTTATTGTTACCGCATGACTTCGATCACTCCGTCACCCGAAGACCTCGAGGACGTTCTGTTGAAGAGCGCCGATATCGAGGTTGCTGAAGAGGGGCGACTTGCCCGCATGGAAATGATGCGGGCCGAGAATCTCATTGCGGCGAAATACTGGGGAGGATTCCAGTTCCGGATCGTTGCTACTTTTCTCGGGTTCACCGTGTGCTGGATATCCGTTCTCGTGTTCGGGGTGTTGGGGATCCTCCCGTTGTGGCTCGGATTGATCCTCAACACGGTGTTCGCTTCATCGTTCTACATGCCGTTGCACGAAGCGACGCACAAGAACATCAGGGGCAAGAGTTCACGCGGATACATCGTGGAGGAGGTCGTCGGTCGCCTCTCGTCCATTCCGACGGGGATCGAATTCACGTCGCACCGGGCCGGTCACATGCGTCATCACGCCCACACGAATGACCCCGTTCGCGATCCCGACCACTTCACGGAGGGGCGATTGTCGGAGCTGCCGGTCAAGTTCTATGGGATGACGATGATCCATGCCCTCCTCCCGTTCTTCGCCCTCATCCAGCCATTACGAGTCCTCTTGCCTGAGTCGCTGCGCACCAGATTGTCCGATCGTGAGGGGTCGAAGTCCGAAGGAAAGGCCCAACTTCGCTACTGGTTGCTGTCGACGACGGTTCTCGTGGCGTGTTTTGCCACCGGTCACGGTCTCGCAGCGCTGTGTCTGTGGTGGCTGCCGGCGCGCTTACAGCTCTGCTGGCTGATGTTCATCTTTGCGTGGTATCCGCACCATCCGGCGAAGGAGACCAGCCGCTATCGGCACACCCGGGTGGCGGTGTTCCCGGGCTCAGGGTTCCTCATACGAGGTCACG
>JBDLRO010000096.1:0-3822 GCA_039800025.1 Actinomycetota bacterium
TGCCGGAGGTCGTCGAAGTCGAGCATCGATTCATCGTCGCTCGCACTCTCGTCGGCAGCGAGTACGCCGATCGTGTCGAACAATGTCGTCGGATCGAGGAAATCATCGGTCCACTTCGCCATGCCTCGATTGGCGACACGGAACGACTCCCCACTGACCTCTTGAGACGACGCTCGCGTCACGTCATCTCGGAGAATGGGCGCGTCGAGAAGTTTGTACGCGCGTTGCAAGAGAGCGATTTCCCCACGGCAGGACGACTCATGACCGAAAGTCACACGAGTTTGGCGCAGGATTTCGACACGTCGACCCCGCTCATGGACACAGCAGTCGAGTCGGCACTTCGGGAGCCAGGAGTTCTCGGGGCACGCATGACCGGCGGCGGGTTCGGGGGTTGCATCGTGATTCTCCGGTATCGCTGACGAAGCAGACGGACCCGCTGAATCGGTTGGCGATCGAAAGAAGTCGAGTGACACCGATCGACATCGGATTCACGTCAATCCTTGCCGAGAAGTTTGTCCTTTTCCCGCTGGAATTCTTCCTGCGTCAGTGTTCCCCGATCTCGCAGGCCCTCCAGCTTTTCGAGTTGCGATGCCGTATCCGATGTTCCTGACGTGCCATTTCGGCTTCGCTGGTCGTTCTCTTCGATCTGTGCATGGATCAGTCTCTGCACTTCATCGGGTCGCCTGATGTCCGAAAAATTCTGCTGACCATCCTGTCCAGCGGACTCGATCTGGAGATCCCCCGCACGGATCAGCCTTTCGAGAATCGTCTGATGGAAGTTGATGTTGTTCACGCGCTCCAACGGGATGGCGATCCCGCGCTTGATCAGGACACCTGACCGGTAGATCACCCGATCCGACGTCACCACGAAGTGCGTCGAACGCCACTTCAACCATCGGCCGAACAACCAGATCACGCTCGCCGCGAAGAATGCAGCGAGTACGACGCCTCCCCACGTTTCGAGGACACTGCTCTCGTCCCATGTCGACGTCCAGATCAATCCAGCCGTCGACACGGCAACAGCAGCTGCCGACTTCGCGAAGTGCCACCAGTGCGGTTTCAGGTCGACGACGACGACTTCTGCGTCGAAGAGGAGCTTCTCGGGAAAAGACGGGTTCCAGAAGCTCGGTTTGTTGCTCATGACCACGAGATTACTCGTCACACCTTCGGCCCGGATCCGCCGACCCGCCAGATGCCAACCGGCGCCTACGATATTCGAGTGATCAGTCATGGTGCGCGTCCCGAGATGAGCACCCCAGCGACATCGGCAATCGCCGCACGAGACCTCATTCGCGATCTTGATGCCGAACAACGACGAGCAGTGACGTCGAGCGCCCCACTTATCGCTGTCATTGCCGGCGCCGGGTCGGGAAAGACCTCGGTTCTGACACGGCGAGTCGCCTGGCGATGCGTCGAAGGATCGGCCGAACCGATGCACACCGCGGTCATCACCTTCACGCGCCAGGCCGCAGCAGAGCTCCGCCGCAGGCTGAGAACCCTGGGAATCCAGGATTCGATCACTGCAGGAACCTTCCACGCCATTTCTCTGTCTCTTCTCCAACAGCATTGGGATCGCGTCGGTCGACGGCCACCCACGGTCATTCAGGACCGTCGGCGCCTCATCGGTGAGGTGATCGGGCCCCGCCGAACCACTTCGATCGACGAGCTGGCCCGTGAGATCGACTGGGCAAGGGCACGAAACATCTCGGTGCGGTCCTATGCGCGCGCCGCTCTCGAAGCCGGCAGACAGGCTGATGCTGCAACAGTCGAAAAGGTCATGGTCGATGTCCAAGAACTGAAAGCCAAGAGGGGTGTGATCGATCTCGATGACCTGCTGTCACTCGTCATCGACACCGCCGATCGAGACCAGGAGTTCGCAGACATCGTCACTTGGCGCCTCCGGCACCTCTACGTCGATGAGGCGCAGGACATGAACCCTCTCCAGCGGGCGGTACTCGAAGTCTGGCGCGCAGGTCGTGACGATCTCACACTCGTCGGTGATCCATCCCAATCGATCTACGGTTTCAACGGCTCCGATCCATCGATCCTTCTCGAACTCGAGACTCACTTTCCCGGAATCGAAGTCGTACGACTCGACACCAACTACCGCTGCTCACCTCAAATCGTTCGTGCCGGGCTCGTCGCCCTCGGGCAACTCGACTCTCCCACGCCCGAATTGCGTTCGGCTCGACCCGATGGTCCGAGTGTGAAGATCTACGGTTTCGACAGCGAAGAAGCCGAAGCAACTGGTGTTGCTCGCCTCGTCGATCGTTTCCGCGGACCAAATGACACGTGGCGTCAATTCGCTGTCCTCGCCCGCACGAATGCACAACTGCCGCCGATACGTGCTGCTCTCGAAGCCGCAGGGATTCCCGTTCGCACGGACGGCATCCAGTCGAACGATCCCCTCCAAAGCTGTATTCGCGAAGTCGGCGAACTTCCGAGCAGATCCCGCCTTGCAGCATGGGCCCGCGATGCACGTCTGGTCGACTTCGACCACCCCGAGCCCATGTCATCCGACCCCACCTCACAAGACAATGAAGCGTCGAAGGTGCGACTGGCGACTCTCCGAGTTGCGGCCGCCGTCGACGAGTTCCTCTCCGATGGAGGCTCCGACGGACGCTCGTTCCTGGCTTGGGTGCGCGCACAACGACCTTTCGACGACATGTCCACGCGAATGGGAGTCGATCTCTTGACCTTTCACGCTGCCAAGGGTCGTGAATGGGACACCGTGCTTCTCGTCGGCTGCGAGGACGGGCTCATGCCTCACTCGTCGGCGAAGAGCTCGTTCGCACGCGATGAGGAAACCAGACTCGCGTATGTGGCGATGACACGTGCAGCAGATCGTCTCCTGGTCACCCACGCGCGATCCAGAAAGGGTCGGCGTCGCCAGAAAAGCCCGCTCATTGCAGGAATCGAAACCTCGGAGTCGACGAGCGCTCCAACGACGGAATTCCTCCACGATCTGCGGATTCGACAGTCGGATCGCACTCCGGTCGACCCAGTGTTCGAGGAATTGACGTCATGGCGATCACACGCAGCCCGCGTGTCCGGCGTCGACCCCCGTCTGATCTGCCCAGACGAGGTTCTTCATCGACTTGCTCGACGACAGCCGACCACAGTCGAGGAAATGGAAGACATCGAGGGGCTCGGATCCCCACTGATCTCGCGAACGGGCCCTGCGATCCTCACTGCGATCGAGCGCGGTCTCAATCGCCGACGCGACGCCGATTGACGTCGAGGGAAGAAAACGTTCCAGGTCGAACCGAGATGAAGGTTCCGACGGCCTCGGCGCACAGTCGATCCCCAGCGCGAATTTCTCCCGAAGTGAGGATTTTTCGACCTTCGACGGAATCGAAGCGCCCCACAACACGAAGTTCGGTGTTGAGCGGTGTCGGAGAGCGATAGGTCACGACCAAACGGCCCGTCATTCCGGGAGAACCCGACAATGCTTGGGCGAGCCCGAGCACCTCGTCGAAAATGGCCGCGATGAATCCCCCGTGCAAACAACCAGGCGGACCCTCGTAGGCATCGCCGTATGTGACAATCGCCGACACCTCGTGTTCTGTGGTCTCGAGATGAACCCGAGAGGCAAGGGCGTTCAACGGACCCGTCACCGGACTGTGACTGAGAAATCCCTGGTGCATGCCACCGACTGCTCCCTCGGCCGTACCGTCATAGGGGCGACCATGAGGACCTTTCGCGAGCAGTTCCGCTGCCTGTGAGACGAGCTGTGATGCTCGTGCGAAGACATCATCGGCTGCCGTCGACGTCGACGAATGTTGAAGAATGCTCCGCACACCCTGTGCGAGTTCGACTCGC
>JBDLRO010000097.1:0-3421 GCA_039800025.1 Actinomycetota bacterium
TCGAACGATGCGTCACTGTCCGAGTGATCGGCCATGTCGGCTTTCTCGCCGGTCAGCCCTACCAGGCGGTAGCGGACGCAACTCCCAATGTGTTCATCCGCTCGGCTCGTGAAGACGATGATCGAACTGTCATTGCCGAGAGCGATCTGTTGAACGTGTCGACGTCACAATCGAACGACTGACTCAGCCCCACGCGAAGACGGGCTGTTCCAGATGGTGGACTCGTTCATCGATGCGTCCCTCGATTCCGACCCATCGCAATTGCAGCAGAACTGCGCCGGTCGGTGCATGAATCAGATCGCCGCCGATGGGAAGCTGAACGACGGGGCGATCACTTTCCGGTATCGAGACGAAACGAGGTGAGTCGTCTCGGCAGAGTTCGTGCAGCCCGATGCGATATGCATGGGCAACTTCGTCCGGATTCGGCGCGATCACCGCGTGCGAACCGGCCCAGAGAACCACGGGCGTCATCAAGTACCCGGAACGGGTTGCGTAGTCGTCGAGGTAGCCGATGTGGTGCTGAATACCGAGAGTCAGCCCGAGTTCCTCATCGAGCTCGCGCAGCGCTGCATCGAGAGGAGTCTCATCTGCGTCGAGACGTCCGCCAGGGAGAGCCCACTGCCCGGCGTGACGGTTCATGCGAGCTGCTCGACGACACAGCAGAAACGATGCTCCACCCGAGACGCCGCGCATTCGGCCATCGAGACCGGTCACATCTCCCGGGACGCCGCGCAGCGGCTCATCTCCTGGCTCATATGGATCGTGGTCATCGTCAGGAGTGGAATCGACGAGAACGATGGCGACAGCTGCCCGGCGAAGATTCGCGTCCTCGAGTTGCAGTCGTGAGTGAGACGAGAGATGCGTCTGGATCCGGTGCTTGAGCGCCTCGTCGTAGACGAGCGGAGACAGTGTCGTCATGATGCGGTGATCAACGAGTGCAGTCGCTCGATGCCATCCCAGACATCGGTGAAACGAGTGGTCAATGGACTCAGTCCGAGCCGCACGATGTCTGGTGGACGAACATCGGCAATCACATTGTGGTCACGGGCAAGCATCTCGACGAGTCGTTGGGCTTCGGGATGATGAACTGCCACGTGGCAGCCCCGGCGATTCGGCTCACGCGGTGTGGATGTCGTCAGCTCGAAGTGATCGATCACCTCCATGGCGAACGCACTGAGCGCTCGACCCTTGGCGGCGATCGCCGGCATCCCCGCTCGGGCGCTCAAAGCGATGCCTTCCTCGGCCGCCACGAGACTCAGGATGTGCGGCGTTCCGAGCAGCACCCGGCGAATGTCGTCGTGGGGTTCGAACCCGCGGTCCATTGCGAACTGATCCTTCTGCGCGAACCAGCCATGGATGGGTTGGTGGGATCGAGCATGAAGATGTTCGGCGATGAACGTCCACGCCGGGGCACCTGGTCCACCGTTCAGGAATTTGTAACTGCAGCCGACTGCGAGATCGACACCGAGATCGTGGACGTCGAACTCGATTGCCCCCGCTGTGTGAGACAGGTCCCAGAGGACGAGCGCACCTTCGTCTCGGCATCGACGAGTGAACTCTCGAACATCGCACAGTTCGGCTGTCTTGTAATCGATGACGCTGCGCACCACGACAGCCACGTCGTCGAGCCTCATGCCTTCGGTGAGAGATCGAACCTCGAGACCGAGTGACTCAGCGATTCCGCCGACGACGTAGCGATCGGTGGGGAACTCGTGGTCATCGACGGCGATCACTCGGCGATCCGGATTGATGCCAAGGGCGATATGGACACCTTGGTAGAGATTGAGAGTCGTGTTGTCGTGGACGGCGACTTCGCCCGGACGTGAGCCGATGATGGCAGACATCCGATTGCCGACTTGCCGGGGCAGATCCAGCCAGTGGCTCCAGCTCAGGATGAGGTCACCGGCCCACTCGGATTCGATCACCTGCTGGACACGGGCGATCGTGGTCTTCGGGGTGCGTCCGAGAGAGTTGCCGTCGAGGTAGACGAGTGAGTCGTCCGGAATCAGGAATTCGTTGCGAAACCCGGCCAGCTCATCCTGTGCGTCGAGCTCCTCGGCCCGAGTTCGTGTTGTCACGTTCCCATCCTGCCGGCTGGCCTGTGGGCGAGTCGAACTCATGGATGAAGGTGAAATGTTGGTAAAGACGCTCGAAAAGCATGAACTTTACGGACGTGTCAGTCGTAGAGTCCCAGATATGTCACGAGTTCAACTTGCTCTCAACGTCGACGATCTCGACTCCGCGATCACCTTCTACAGCAAGCTGTTCGGGGTCGAGCCGAACAAGGTCCGTGGCGGATACGCAAACTTTGCGATCACCGAACCGCCGCTCAAGCTGGTCCTCATCGAGAATCCCGGACAGGGCGGCAGTCTCAACCACCTCGGTGTCGAGGTGGAGAACACAGATCTCGTCACCACGGCGACCGAACGACTGCGTCGGGAAGGCCTGGTCGCCGATGTGGAGGAGAACACGACGTGCTGTTTCGCCGTCCAGGACAAGGTGTGGGTGCACGGTCCCGATGCCGAACCGTGGGAGATCTACACGGTGCTCGCAGACGCCGACGTCATGCATCCAGTTCCTGTTGCGCAGGCCGGATGCTGCGGTGTCGAGGCGAATGAGCACGTCGCCCTCGGCTCTAAGCCGAGCGCGTCCGCCTGCTGCTGAGCGGCATGGCCGAACCCGTCGAGGTCCTGTTCGTCTGCGTGCACAATGCCGGGCGGTCCCAAATGGCGGCTGCATTCCTCGAACGACATGGCGGTGATCGAGTCGTGGTTCGATCGGCGGGAACTGCACCGGTTGATGAGATCAATCCGGTCGTGATCGAAGCAATGACCGAAGTCGGCATCGATCTCATCTCGTCGGGTGCTCGGCCGAAACGACTCGACGAGGCAGCAGTTCGAGCGTCTGATTTCGTCATCACGATGGGATGTGGGGACACATGCCCCGTTTTCCCGGGCGTCCACTATCTCGATTGGCCGCTCGATGACCCGGCAGGCCAAGGGCTGGAAGCCATCCGTCCGATTCGCGACAGCATCGAACGACTCGTACTCGATCTCGTGAAGGAGCTTCCATGACGACTGACTCTGACGCCGCCGTAGGCCCCGTCCGACTGTCCACACTCGACCGCCTACTGCCCGTGTGGATCGGGATCGCAATGGTCACCGGGCTCGTTCTTGGCCGAGTCATTCCCGATCTCGATGACGCGCTCGACAACGTCAAGATCGACTCAGTCAGTCTGCCAATCGCCATCGGACTGTTGTTGATGATGTACCCGGTCTTGGCGAAAGTGAAGTACACGCGCATCGGTGATGTCGTGGCCGACAGACGAACACTCGTCCTGTCCCTCGTCCTCAACTGGCTGATCGGTCCCGCACTCATGTTCGCATTGGCGTGGACGATGCTTCCAGATCTTCCCGACTAC
>JBDLRO010000098.1:0-2547 GCA_039800025.1 Actinomycetota bacterium
GCCATGGGCAAGGATCGGAACCGGGAAATGAGGCCCTTTTGCAGGTCCTCGGCGAGTCCAGCCCCTGTGAAGGTGGCGCCGAAGACCACGGTCTGAGCGAAGATGCCGGCAATCAGGAACTCTCGATAGTTGCCGCCCTCGATGGCGATCGAGCCCCCGAAGACATAAGCGAAGAGAAGCACGAACATCAGAGGCTGAACGAGAACGAAAGCCATGACGTCGGGCACCCGACGGATTCGAATGACATTGCGATGCGCGATGACAGCAGCGTCGCGGAGTGATCGCCTGAGGGATTTCATGTTGTTGCCTCGTGTCCTGTGAGGGTCATGAACACGTCGTCGAGCGTGGGTCTGCGCAGACCGATGTCGATGATCTCGATGGAGCCCGACTCGAATGCGCGCAAGACTTCTCGAAGGGCATCGACGCCGATGTCGACCGGAGCTGAAAGTTCATTCGAGTCAGGGTGGACGCGAATCGGACCTGTGGCGATCTTCGTGAGAATCGATTGGGCTGCAGTCATGTCTTGTGCTGAACGAAGGTGGACGTCGACATGTTCGCCGCCGACTTGAAGCTTCAGTTGTTCGGCAGTTCCGCGTGCGATCGATCGTCCATGGTCGATGACGACGATTTCGTCGGCGAGCTGATCGGCCTCTTCCAGATATTGAGTCGTCAACAGCACAGTCGTGCCTCGTGACACCCGATCGCGGATCGCATCCCAGAGTTCTGTTCGGCTGCGGGGGTCGAGGCCCGTCGTCGGTTCATCGAGGAAGAGAACGAGTGGCTCTCCGATCAAGGCACCTGCAAGATCGAGACGGCGCCGCATTCCGCCAGAGAAGGTCTTCAGTGGACGATCCGATGCATCGTGAAGTCTGAACTGCTCCAAGAGTTCGTTTCCTCGCCGGCGCGCATCCCCTCGGCTCAATCCGTAGAGGCGACCGATCATGTCGAGGTTCTCTCGAGCGGTGAGATGTTCATCGACTGCCGCATACTGTCCGGATAGGCCGATGCAGCGGCGGACATCCCGTGCTTGTCGCACCACGTCGAGGCCGGCAACCGATGCCGTCCCCGAACTCGGGACGAGAAGAGTCGTCAGGATGGACACTGCTGTGGTCTTGCCGGCACCGTTGGGACCGAGAAGCCCCAGAACTGAGCCGGCCTCGACGTCGAGATCGAGACCATCGAGAGCTGTGACATCGCCGAATTTCTTGACGAGTCCGCGGGCTCGGACTGACGTATCTCGTGGAGAAGGAGTGCTCATGGAGCAACTGACGCTACCGGTCGAACCGCGCAGGGCCATGTCACGTCAGGCACGCACATCGATGAGCCTGCGATGCAGGGTATGCCCGACAAAGCCGACCAGAAGAAGGCAACTCCCCGTCAAAAGGATCGAGGAGGGAAGACACGCAACCAATACGATGCAGCCCGCGAAACCGATCACGGCAGTGAGTTGTTGCGACCTCGTGGACGAAAGAGTGAGCGACGACAAGTGGGTGATCGAATAGTAGAAGAGGACTCCGACACCGGAGAGGGCGATGGAATTGCGGAGGTCGAAGATCAGCACGATCATGATTGCGCACATGGCAATCGTCGCTTCTGCTCGCACAGGGAGTGATCGCCGATGATCGATTTCTGCGAAGAACATCGGTAGGTCGCGTTGGCGGGCCATGGCCAGGACCGTTCGTGAGACACCGGGCAGAAGGTTCAGCAATGCGCCGAGAGCCGCAATCACAGCTCCGAATCGCACGAGTGGTATGAGGTCATCGAAGGTACTCGAGGCCACCAGCAAACGAAGGGGGTCGCTGACTCGTGCGATCTGCAAAGGTGACGCGGCGGCGAGCAGTGTGAAGCCGATCACGACATACGTGACGACGACAATCGACAGAGCGATCCCGATGGCACGAGAAATGTTCCGTTCGGGATCACGGACTTCCTCTCCGAGTGTGGCGATGCGGGCGTACCCAGCGAAGGCGAAAAAGAGCAGGCCGGCCGATTGCAGCACGTCGTACGCTCGACGCACGGGGGAACGATCGTCGGTGAGATCTGCCAGAGGCCAAATGCTGCCGGCGTCGAAGGTCGAACTGGAGGCGGCTGAGACAACGACGATCAGAAGTACCAAGGCGGAGAGCGCAAGAAGAATGCGAGTCACGAAGACCGTGCGATGGAGCCCTCCGATGTTGACCAGAGCCATCACGACGATCGCCGCAACAGCGATGAGCCGGGAGTGAGCTGGAAGCAGGTATGCACCGATGGTGGACGCCATCGCCGCGCACGAGGCGGTCTTGCCGGCCACAAAACCCCATCCGGCCAAAAAGCCCCAACCGGGTCCGAGGCATTCACGACCATAGACGTAGGTTCCACCTGATTCGGGATACAAGCGAGCGAGTCGTGCGGTGGACCGGGCATTGAGGTTGGCGACGAGTGCTGCAACTGCCAATCCGACGAGAAGAAGAGATCCAGCAGATCGTGTGGCCGGGGACCACACGGAGTACACGCCCGCTCCGATCATGGAGCCCACTCCGATGACCACTGCGTCAGAGAGACCCAGCG
>JBDLRO010000099.1:0-5564 GCA_039800025.1 Actinomycetota bacterium
GTGGGCATGCGCCCTCAACTCGGCCCTCGGCAACGGCACTCCGTCCTCGCTTCGATGGCGCTTGCTCATCGGCCCTCCTTTTCAGGTTCCGTTGAACTCCCCTTGAGGGCACCGTACCCCAGAAACTCGAGGTGTCAAGGGGCAGTTCCATCGCGCAACTCACAATGCCTCGAGATGGTCGGTGACGGCCGCATCGATCGGAACAATTTTCTCGCCGATCGAGCTCACTACTTCTTCGAAGAGAACCCTGTTACTTCTTCGAAGAAATCTTGGCCTGAAGGGCGGCAATTCTCTCCGCGAACCAAGGTTGACGAGTGCTCCAGAGTTGTGGAGCCAGCTCGCGCTCGACGGCTTCTGGATGCCCCGACACATCGGCCATCGCAGCGATCGTCTTCTTGGTTTCGATGAGGAGCTCGCGCGGCGCACTCGCCGCACGCGCAGCCATCTCCATTGCGACCTGCATCAGGTCTGCGTCATCGACACACCTGTGAACGATGCCGAGCCTCTCTGCTTCGTCTCCACTGAAGATTTCTCCGAAGACGACACCCGCCATGGCGGTCTGCGGTCCCGCAATTCGCCGCAACATCCACGTGTGCCCTCCCCCAGGGTGAATCCCGATCTGCAGGAACCTGGTGTCGAAGCGAGAACTCCGCGCAGCGATTCGCACATCACACCCGAGTGCGAGATTCATGCCCGCTCCAACTGCAGCTCCGTTCACTGCTGCAAGAGTCGGCAGCGGACTGCGAGCGATCCTGAGAAAGCCTTCATAGATCGCGCCGAGACTTTCCGATGAGCTGTTCTGAAGGTTCCCGAGATTGGCCCCCGCACAAAAGGCCGGCGGGGCGCCCGTGACGATGATTGCTCCGACGCTGTGATCGGCCTCGATTCGATCCATCGCGCCCGTGATCTGTTCCACCATCGGAGCAGTCAACGTGTTTCGCTCTTTCGGATTGTTCAAGGTGAGAGTTGCAACGCCGCTGTCGATGGCGACGATCACGAGCTCGGGGGTGTCAGAAGTGTTCACTGAGCCATTGTGGCACTTCCGCCCGAAGTCGATTCCCCCCGGAAGCCGATCAGCTCGGCGGTAGCGTCGTCCCTGATGCTCGATCACGTCTTCACCGATGTCATCAGCGCCCTCCGCGACGCTTTCGAGAGCGCCTTTCTCGAACGCCAGGCCTTCGAAGAGCACTTCCACGTCGATGTCCTCCTCGGTGACCTGAGTTGGGAGACGAGTTACGGACTCCCCGGTGAGGATCGACCCCCACGGGTTCTCGCTCACATCACGTTCGATTGGCCCTCTTGGAGCCAGACGGCCTATCGAAAGTGGTATCTCGAGGAGGAACTCGAGGACCGCCCAGCGATCGAGATCGAGATCGTGCTCCGTGTTCAGCGCATCGCCGAGACTCCCGATCTCGCAGGAATGCGGAGTCAACTTCCGGATGCGAGTCCTCCGATCGGCAGCGGGACACTCGAACGAGCCGCCATCACGATCGAGACGACATACGCATCGAATGCCGCACATCCGGAGCACGCGATCGAAGCCACATACGAAGGTCTCTACGAACTGTCGGAAGAGTCGCTCGCCGACGGAGCGAGTTCCGTTCTCGACGACCACTTCGGTGCCCTCGGCGGTTGGATCGCCGCGATGCTCGTTCGAATAGCCGATCTCGATTTCACGTTCCTGCCTCCGGAGGTCGAACAATGACACTTCTGACTTCTCCCGACAGCGTGGTTCTCCTCGATGTCGAAGAGCGAATCGCAACGATCACGTTGAACCGACCGCAAGCTCGCAATGCCCTGTCATCGGACGTGCTTTCACTGCTTCCGCAACTCATCGAGCAGGCTGGAAGCGCAGATGACGTCGACGTCGTGATTCTCACAGGATCGGACCCGGCATTCTGTGCCGGTCTCGATCTGAAGGAGCTCGGCTCCACTGCAGGGAACATCCGGCCTGCTGCACGGGGGGCAGAAGGTTCTTCATCTCCCAGAACGCGCGGACCGATTCCTCCGATCACCAAGCCGATCATCGGCGCTGTCAACGGTGTTGCGATCACGGGTGGACTCGAGCTCGCTCTGAACTGCGACTTCCTGATCGCCTCGGAGCGCGCGAAGTTCGGAGACACCCATACCCGAGTCGGCGTGATGCCGGGCTGGGGTCTGACCGTACTCCTCCCCCAGGCAATCGGACTTCGCCGAGCCCGAGAAATGAGTTTCTCGGGAAACTTCCTCTCCGCAGAGGAAGCCCTGCACTTCGGACTCGTGAACCATGTCGTGGCGCACGACGACCTCATGCCGTTCACACGGCAACTGGCTCTGGTCATCTGCGGAAACGATCAGTCGGGCGTTCGACAGATCCGAAGAACGTACGCCGAGATTCATGCCGAGGAAGCTGGTTGGGCAATCGAGGCCCGAGACGGACGCGAGTGGCAAAAGGAACACTTCTCACCCGATGCAGTCGCCGAACGACGCCAGGCCATTCAGGATCGTGGCAGAACCCAATAATCCTGCTGGTGTAGGGTTGGGCATCCATTCGCCGAGCAATTGGGCCCGGCGACTCAGGGGAGGAATACAACACATGCGCAAGAATGCACGTTTGCTGACAGCGTCGCTGGCAGCACTCAGCCTCGTCGTGGCCGCCTGCGGCGGAGACGACGGTGGCAGTTCAGATGGCGGTGGTGCTGGTGACGGCATCAAGGCCGGTATCGCTTTCGACACCGGTGGTCGTGGTGACGGAACCTTCAACGACTCGGCTGCCGAAGGCGCCGATCGCGCCGCGAGCGAACTGGGCGCCGAAGTCAAGGAGCTCGAGGCGACAGTCGACGAGGACCGCAAGGCCAATCTCGAATTGCTCGCCGCCGACGGCATGGAAGCCATCGTCGGAGTCGGATTCATGTTCACCGACCCGATGACCGAAGTTGCAGCCGCCAACCCGGAGATCACTTTCGGAATCGTCGACTCGGTCGTCGAGGCCGACAATGTGAAGAGCTTGATCTTCGCTGAAGAGCAGGGCTCGTTCCTCGTCGGTGCCGCCGCCGCTCTCAAGAGCGAGACCGGCAAGATCGGCTTCATCGGTGGTCAGGAGATCGACCTCATCAAGAAGTTCGAGGCCGGCTACACCGCAGGTGCGAAGTACATCAACCCGGACATCGTGGTCGACGTCAAGTACCTCGGACCAGCAGGTGACAACTCGGCTTGGGGCAACGTTGCTGGAGCCAAGGAAATCGCTGCCGGATGGTACGCCGCGGGCACTGACGTCATCTACACCGCCGCTGGCGGTTCGGGTGCGGGCACCATCGAAGCCGCCATCGAAGCCGGCAAGTGGGCCATCGGTGTCGACAGCGATCAGTACCTGACCGCTGGAACGCCTGAAGCTCAGGCCGTCATCTTGACCTCGATGCTCAAGCGAGTCGACGTTGCCGTCTTCGAGACGATCAAGGCCGTTTCCGAGGGTGACAAGACCGGTGGAATCAAGGTGTTCGACCTCACCAACGATGGTGTCGGCTACTCGACTTCGGGTGGCTACATCGACGAGTTCGTCGAGCAGCTCGAGGAGATCAAGGCAGCCATCGTCAGCGGTGAGATCACCGTTCCGACCGCTCCCTGATCGACAACTGGAGTTGCGACCCCGTTTTGCGGGTGTCACGCGATGAAGAGCCCGGGTCCTCGACCCGGGCTCTTCCGTATTTCCGGGACTGCTCTGCTACAACTGGTGGATGGATTCGAGGGGGCAGCACAGCGAGGGCTCGACTGCGACAGACGTTCTTGCTGTCGAGTTGCGCGGAATCACCAAGAGATTCCCGGGAGTCGTGGCCAATTACGACGTCGACTTGAAAGTTCGACCGGGGACGATTCACGCGATCGTCGGCGAAAACGGTGCCGGCAAGTCGACTTTGATGAAGACGCTGTACGGAATGCAGCAGCCCGACGAGGGCTCGATCTTCGTGCGCGGTGAAGAAATGCAGTTCAAGTCGCCGACCGAGGCGATCTCGGTCGGAATCGGCATGGTGCATCAGCACTTCAAGTTGGCCGACAACTTGACGATTCTCGAGAACATCATCCTCGGCGACGAACCCGTGGGACAAGGAGGACGACTTCGGCTTTCGGAGGCGCGAACGAGGATCGGCAACCTCACGTCAGCCCTCGGCGCAACCTTCGATCTCGACCAACCGGTTTCCAGCCTCGGTGTCGGACAACGTCAAAGGGTCGAAATTCTCAAAGTCCTCTATCGCGGTGCTCGCATCCTGATCCTGGATGAGCCGACCGCTGTTCTCGTGCCACAGGAAGTCGACGAGTTGTTCGCAATTCTCAAGCGCCTCGTGGACGAGGGCTCGACGATCATCTTCATCTCCCACAAACTCGATGAAGTCCTCGCCTACTCGGACGAAATCACCGTCATCCGCCAGGGAACAACGGTGGCAACGACGACGCCCGCAGAAACCAACCGCAAGCTTCTCGCTGAACTCATGGTCGGCAGCGATCTCCCGGATCCATCGGGGCGAGAGACGTCGGTTGGCTCCGACACGAAGCTCAGCCTCTTCAATGTGACCGTCGTGAATCAGGCCGGCGGATCGAAGCCACCTGTGTCCGACGTGACCTTCCAGGTGCACGGTGCGGAAATCGTCGGAATCGCCGGCGTCGAGGGCAATGGTCAGCTCGAATTGTGCGAGGCGATTCTCGGTTTGACGCCGGGCACGCAGGGCCGAATCGAACTCTGCGGCCGGGACATCTCATCTGTCGAGACCCGCGAGCGAATCGAAGGAGGTCTTTCGTACATTCCGTTCGACCGTCATCGCGAAGGACTCCTCCTCGATGCTCCGCTGTGGGAGAACACATTTCTCGGTCGTGAATTCACCGAAGATCTCGCTCGGGGGCCGTTCATCGCACGTCGGCGCATCGAGTCCGACAGCAGATCGATCATCGAGCGCTTCGGAGTTCGCACTCCGAGCGAACAGGTCCCGGCATTCGCACTGTCGGGCGGCAATCAGCAAAAACTCGTCGTCGGTCGCGAGATGGCGAGCAACCCCGAAGTTCTGCTCGCCGCTCACCCCACACGCGGAGTGGACGTCGGTGCACAGGCAGCGATCTGGGACGAGCTACGGGCAGCCAGAGACCGCGGACTCGCAGTGGTTCTCGTCTCAGCCGACCTTCAGGAACTGATCGGCTTGTCCGATCGCATCCTGGTGATGTTCGAAGGTCGGATCACAGCCGACCTCGATCCGCGAACCGCCACGCCAGAGTTGTTGGGAACGTACATGACCGGCGGAAAGCAGGAAGCGCAATGAATCCACGACTGCAACGAGTTCTCGTCACGTCGGCAAGTTCGGTCTTTGCCGTGTTCGTCGCACTCGCCATCTGCGCAGTGATTCTTCTCATCACTGGCAAGGACCCCATCCAGGCCTACAGCACTCTCTTCGGCGCGGCAGGAGACACGAGAGTCCTCCAAGGAACTCTCAATCGCTCGACTCCGTTGATGATCTCGGCTGCAGCAGTTGCCATCGGCTTCAAGATGAATCTGTTCAACATCGGTGTCGAAGGCCAGATGCGCGTCGCTCTGCTCGCGACCG
>JBDLRO010000100.1:0-2506 GCA_039800025.1 Actinomycetota bacterium
AGGAATCCGAGGACTCGCCCGCGGCCGAAGTCAAGATGGGCGACCTCGAAGCGCTCCAAGGCGTGGTCAAGTTCCCCGTTCGCATCAAGTGCGCGACTCTGGCGTGGAACACGCTCGTCGAGGCCCTAGCGGACGCCTGACCCGCCCGTCGCTCCGAGCCTCGCTCGGGCAAACTTTTGTCGTAATGACTGCCATATTCTGTGCAAGACTGCGCAGATGAAGATCACTCTGCTCGGAACCGGCAGTCCCCTCCCCGATCCCAATCGAGCGGGACCGAGCACGTTGGTGCAAGCGGGCGACCAGCACATCATTGTCGACTGCGGACGAGGTGCCGTCATGCGACTGCTGGGCGCTGGGGTCCTGCCCGGAATGGTCGGGACCGCATTGATCACCCACCTCCACTCGGATCACATCACCGATCTCAACGATCTGGTCACCACGCGCTGGATCATGATGCCGGTCAACATTCCTCTGCGTGTCATCGGACCGGTGGGCACGAAGAACGTGGTCGACGCGATGTTGCAGATGCTCGGTCCCGATCAGTCGTACCGCTTGGGTCATCACGAAGACTTGCGGGCGTCTGGTCCGCTCACTGTCGACGTCACCGAGATCGGTCCCGGTGAGACGATCGAGATCGGCACCGTCACAGTGACCACACACGCCACGGACCACCGGCCGGTCGAACCGAGTCTCGGCTACCGCATCGTCGCCGACGGCCACATTGCTGCCCTTGCCGGTGACACGATTCCGTGTCCCGGCCTCGACGATTTGACCCGTGATGCAGATGTCTACGTGCAGACGGTGATCCGTGAAGATCTGGTGGCACAGCTCGCAGCACTGCTCCCCAACAGCCAGCGCTTGCTCGACATCCTCGACTATCACAGCACCGTCGCCCAGGCAGGCCAGACCGCCGCTCGCAATCGGGTGAAGACTCTCGTTCTCACCCATTACGTTCCCGCCATGCAGCCAGGTGCCGAGGATGACTGGCGGCGCGTCGCCGCCGAGCATTTCTCGGGGACCATCGTCCTCGGACCGGATCTCACGTCGGTGGAAGTGTGACGACGCGCTGACCGTGCGATCTCGATGAGGTGACCCGCTCCAGTCGGTGAACGAACGCTGAATTCGCGTTGGCGAAAAGGCGAACCACCCGCACCGGACAATGGCGTCCATCGACCGGTCGCCTACTCTGTCTTCGTGGCAGCTATCCGACTCGTCGGTGTATCCAAACACTTCGGTGACGTCAGAGCGGTGGACAACGTCTCTCTCGACATCGCCGATCGTGACTTCATGATCCTCCTCGGCCCTTCGGGTTGCGGCAAATCGACTCTGTTGAGAACGATCGCCGGACTCGAAGATGTGACCGCCGGCGAAGTGTGGATCGGCGACACGATGGTCAACGAGGTCGAGCCAAAGGATCGCGATGTCTCGATGGTCTTCCAGAGCTATGCGCTCTACCCCCACAAGACCGTGCGAGCGAACATCGAGTTCCCACTCAAGATTCGCGGAGTGGACAAAGCCGAGCGGGCCGAAGAAGCTGACAACGCAGCGGAGATTCTCGGTCTGACCTCGCTCATGGACCGTCGCCCGGGAGCTCTCTCAGGAGGCCAGCGTCAGCGAGTGGCCCTCGCTCGCGCGATCGTGCGCCGGCCTGCGGTCTTCTGCATGGACGAGCCATTGTCGAACCTCGATGCCAAGTTGCGCTCGGAGACTCGCGCCGAGCTCGTCGCACTCCACGATCGCCTCGACGCGACCTTCGTCTATGTCACTCACGACCAAGTCGAAGCCATGACCATGGGAAACCGCATCGCAGTGATGCGTGACGGAATGCTCGAACAAGTGGGGGCACCGAGTGATGTCTACGCCAAACCCGCCACCGTCTTCGTGGCCCAGTTCATCGGCACACCGCCGATGAACATCTTCCCGGCGGGGACACTCGAGACCGGAACCCACTTGGTGGGAGCCCGCCCGGAGCACACATCGTTCGCCACCAACTCGGAGAACTCGGTCCCCGCAACCGTGACCCTCGTCGAGCATCTCGGGCACGAACTTCAAGTCGTCTGCCGTATCGATGACGAATATCGCGCCATCGTGAGACTTCCAGCGGGTACAGCGGTTCCCGACAGCGGAACTGCCGTTCGTCTCGTCGCCGATCCCGAGCATCGCCATCGATTCGATGCGGCTTCGGGTCTGCGAATCGACGGGTGATCGTGCGATGAGTTCGGCATCGACTTCGAACATGAATTCGAAGACGTCTTCGAACCTGACTTCGAAGACGCGACGAAGGTGGCGTGAGGTTCCACTGGCACTCGCCATGCTCGGACCATCACTCGCAGTGCTGGTCACTTTCGTTCTGTATCCCCTCGGCCGGGCGGTCTGGCTCGGTCAACAGCGCTGCAACTTCCAAGGTCGCGACTGTCGATCGGTGGGCTGGGGCCAGTACACGGACGTCTTGAAGAGCAACGAGTTCCAGCACGCTCTCGTCGTCACACTCAAATTCGCGCTCATC
>JBDLRO010000101.1:0-17045 GCA_039800025.1 Actinomycetota bacterium
GGAAGCGGTCGGATGCCCGGCTTCGGATCGCTGCTGACCGAAGAGCAGATCCAGGAGATCGTGAACTACGTGCGGAACGAACTATGAGTGCAATTCTGAGCATCGGCTGGGAGCCCGAACTCCGCGGTCTCCTGACCGTCATCATCGGCTTCGTTGCGCTCGGTGGCAGCACGTACTTGTTGCTCGGCACCAACATCGGGGCGCGTCTCGGTTTCCTCGTCGCAATGGCAGGTCTTTTCGGCTGGATGGCATCGATGGGCGCGATCTGGTGGTCGTACGGCATCGGTCTCGTCGGTGAGTTGCCCAGTTGGCAACCAGCTGAACCCTTCACGATCGTCCGTGATGCTGAGCAGTTGACGAGCGCAGAGATCATCGAGGCGCCGATCGACATCAGTGACGGATCGAGTGAACCCGAGATCGCAGCTGCAGCGTCGGCTGCTCTCGTGTCCGATGGCTGGCGCAAACTGCCCGAGGACGACAAGAGCCGCGGTCAGGCCATCGCCGCAGCGGACGAAATCGTTCAGGCCGAAGCGGAGATCTACGCGGCGGGTGAGTACGAAGCCGTGGCCGTGTACCAGCGAGGCGGCGAGCGCTACCCGAAAATCGGAAACGAGATCGACTTCTTCGCCTTCTTTCACAAGCCCAAGTACGCAGTGGTCGAGATCGCCCCGGTGATTCCTCAGCGAGTCGAACCAGGTCGTGCTCCTGCACGTCCTGTCATCGATGAGACTCAGCCTCACCAATACGTGATGATGATCCGTGATCTCGGTTCGCAGCGTCAGCCTGCGGCGTTCATCACCATCGGCTCGACGATGATCTTCGGAATCTTCTGCTGGCTGTTGCACCGTCGCGACAAAGTCGTGGCTGCCAACAGATCCGGTCAGCTCGTTCCCGCAGGGGCGTAAGCATGGGCCAGTACCTACCTGTCATTGCACTGCTGGTGCTGGCCACTCTCTTCGGAGCGATCAGTCTCGTGGCATCCACCTTGCTTGCGCCGAATCGGCCGAACAAGGCCAAGGAAGCCCCGTATGAATGCGGGATCGTTCCGAGCCGCGAACCTCCGGAACGTTTCCCGGTGAGTTTCTACATCGTGGCAATGCTCTTCGTCATGTTCGACATCGAGATCATCTTCATCTATCCGTATGCAGTGGCCCGAGGTGAACTGGGAGCCTTTGCATTCTGGGAGATGTTGGCGTTCAGCACGGTCTTCTTCTTGGCATTCGTGTATGTCATCGCGCGCGGTGCTCTCGACTGGGGTCCGATCCAGAAGGCTCGCCGTCTCGTCGACGGTGTTTCAGCGACACGCACATCTTCGTCGACCATCCGCCGCGTCGGCCTCGAAGGCCGAGTCGACGGCGATCAGGCAGCCTGAAGCGGGAGGTGGGCTCATGAGTGTCGCTCAGAATGTTCTCAATGACGGACTTGGTGGTCTCGATCACAACTTTGTCACCGCTCGAATCGAAGACTTGGTGAAGTGGGCGAGAAGCCGTTCGAGTTGGGGTGCAACCTTCGGGCTCGCATGTTGTGCAATCGAAATGATGGGAACTGGCGGACCGCATTACGACATTGCACGTTTCGGCATGGAAGTGTTCCGCGCATCGCCGCGTCAGGCGGACATCATGATCGTTGCTGGCCGGGTGAGCCAGAAGATGGCACCCGTTCTACGACAGGTGTACGACCAGATGATGGAACCCAAGTGGGTCATCTCGATGGGTGTGTGCGCATCGAGCGGCGGCATGTTCAACAACTATGCGATCATCCAGGGTGTCGACCAGATCGTCCCGGTCGACGTCTATGCCCCTGGGTGCCCCCCGACTCCCGAGACTCTGATCCATGCGATCGAGACGCTCCATCAGAAGATCGAAGACGGCGAGTTGATGCGCCGACGAGCAGCGAGTGGTGCGGGAGCCAATATCCACATCACCGAAATCCCGTCCCAGCCCGCTCCGGTTCGCATGTCGGGAACGCGTTGATGAGCGAAGTCGCGGATCAATCTGCCCAGACCTCGATGCACGGCTGCCCGGTCAGTGATTCACGCGGTCAGGTGGTGCTCCATGCCGGCCGCGATGCGTACATCGGCGTGCTGAAGAAGTTGATCGACGACGGGTTCACGATGTGCTCGGATCTCACCGCCGTCGACTATCTGACACATGCCGGCAGAGTCCTGCCCGAAGGTATCGCCCCTGAGCGGTTCGAGGTGGTGGTGAATCTCACGTCGATCACGACGCGAGATCGCATCCGCGTTCGCGTCCAAGTTCCGGAATCCGACCCGGTGATGCCGACGGCATTCAACTTGTGGCCGGGAACCGAAGCTATGGAACGAGAGGTGTTCGACATGTTCGGCATCTCGTTCGAAGGGCACCCCGATCTCACCCGCATTCTGATGCCCGAAGATTGGGAAGGGCATCCTTTGCGCAAGGACTACGAAATCGGCCTCATCCCGGTGCAGTTCAAGGGATCCCACTCATGACGACACTCGACAACATCCGTCAGACGAGCGAGGGCGCACAGGAGATGCGCTCGCGCAGCGAACTGCGTCCGCAGGAGTTGATGCGCGAGATCGGAGCCGTTCTCCGCATGAGCGAGGCAGAAGTCGCCGCTCTCGGGAACGTTCCCTCGGATCCCGAAGAAGACCAGACCATGATCATCAACATGGGTCCTCAGCACCCGAGCACCCATGGTGTTCTGCGACTCATGCTCGAACTCCAGGGTGAAACCGTTCTGCGCTGCAAGCCCGTGATCGGCTACCTCCACACCGGAATGGAAAAGACCGGCGAGGCGTTGACGTTCCTGCAGGGCGGAACCAACGTCACGCGGATGGACTACCTCAGTCCGCTGAACAACGAATTGGTCTTCTCGATGGCGGTCGAGAAGTTGCTCGGCATCGACGGCGACATTCCCGAGCGCGCCGTCTGGATGCGGATGCTTCTCTCGGAGATGAACCGCATCAGCAGCCACCTCCTCTTCCTCGCCACGAACGGCATGGACCTCGGGGCCGTGTCGATGATGCTCTACGGCTGGCGCGAGCGCGAAGAGGTTCTTCGCTTCTTCCAGAAGGTCACGGGCCTTCGAATGAATCACAACTTCATTCGCCCCGGCGGACTCGCAGCGGACCTTCCTGCCGGATGGCGCGATGACGTCCTTGCAATTCTCGACATGCTGCCCGGCCGTCTCGAGGAGTACGACATTTTGATGACCGAGCAGCCCATCTGGCGCGAACGTCTCCAAGGGGTCGGAGTGATCACAGCCGATGAGGCTCTCGCTCTCGGAACGAGCGGTCCGATCCTTCGCTCGACGGGAGTCGCATGGGACCTTCGACGAGATCAGCCGTACCTGCGCTACGAAGACGTCGAATTCGATGTCATCGTCGGAACGTACGGCGACGCATTCGATCGGTATGCGATTCGCCTGAATGAGATCCGCGAGTCGATGCGGATCGTGCGACAGATCCTCGATCGCATGCCCCAGGGTGACTATCGCATCCAGAACAAGAAGGTGACTCCGCCTCCGCGTGCTCGTATCGACGAGTCGATGGAAGCCCTGATCCACCATTTCAAAATCTTCACCGAGGGTTTCAAGGTTCCCGAGGGTGAGGTGTACGTATCGATCGAGAGTCCTCGTGGCGAAATCGGCTGCTACATCGTGTCCGATGGAGGGCCCAAGCCGGTGCGCATGCACGTGCGGGCACCGAGTTTCGTGAACATCCAGGCGTTGCCGCACATGATGCGTGGCGGACTGGTGGCCGATGCCGTTGCCGTGATCTCGTCGATCGATCCTGTCCTCGGGGAGGTGGATCGCTGATGGCTCGTCTGAACGAGGCAAACAGTCGACTCGCGAAGGAGATCATCAGTCGCTATCCGCGTGCACGCTCGGCGACGATCCCTCTGCTCCATCTCGCACAGGAACAAGATGGCTACGTCACCAATGAGGCCATGCAGCACATCGGCGAATTGGTCGGTGCCACATCGGCAGAGGTCTACGGAACTGCGACGTTCTACGAAATGTTCAAGTTCGAACCAGTTGGTCAGTACTTGATCAACATCTGCGGCACGATGTCGTGCGCGTTGATGGGAGCCGACGAGTTGATCCATCACGCCGAAGAGTCCCTCGGAGTCCACCTCGGAGGAACGACCGGCGACGGGATGTTCACACTCGAGCGAGCGGAGTGCCAGGCTGCATGTACCGAGGCTCCGTGTCTCCAGGTCAACTACCGATATCGCTATCGGGTCACTCCGAAACAGTTCGACGAGCTGATCGATCAGTTGCGTGCTGGTGAACTTCACGAAGACATTCCGGTTCACGGGACACTGGCACGAGTTCGACAGCAGATCTCCGCAGATCGCCTGGTTGGTGCAGTTCCGCCCGAATCGGTGAAGTCGGAACCGGAATGGATGAACGGAAAGGCGGCGCTGTGACCGGCACGTACCCTCACGCACCCGGATTCATCGCAGGAGATCGTCCGCGCATCGTGACATCGCGTTTCGAATATTCCGATTCGCACACCCTCGAGCGTTATCTCGCCACCGACGGGTACGCAGGTCTGCGCGCGGCGCTCGCACGCCCGGCCACGGACGTTCACGAAGAGGTCAAGAGCGCAACGATCCTCGGCCGTGGCGGAGCCGGCTTCCCAGCTGGAACCAAGTGGGGATTGACACCGCAAGGTGTGTTCCCGAAGTATCTCGTGGTCAACGGCGACGAGAGTGAACCAGGCACCTACAAGGACCGGCTGCTGATGGAGCGCGATCCGCACCAGTTGATCGAGGGCTGCCTGATCGCGTGTTATGCGGCTGGGTTGTCGCAATGCTTCTTGTACATCCGCGGTGAAATGGCCGTGGCACAGGAGCGCGTTGCGGCTGCGCTGAACGAGGCATATGCCGCGGGCTACGTCGGCAAGAACGTTCTCGGCTCCTCGTTCTCGGTGGACATCGTTCTGCACTGGGGTGCTGGTGCGTATGTGGTCGGCGAAGAGACGGCGCTCATCGAAAGCCTCGAAGGCAATCGCGGCATGCCGCGACTCAAGCCGCCCTTCTTCCCGGCGGCGATCGGCCTCTACGGTCAGCCGACGATCGTGAACAATGTCGAGACGCTCGCCAACCTCCCATGGTTGATGCGCAATGGAGCCGACGCCTACACGTCGATCGGCACGAAGACGTCGCCGGGTACGCGCATGGTGGCAGTCAGCGGCCATGTCAAGCGACCGGGCGTCTACGAGATCGTCAACGGCACGACGACCTTCCGCGATCTCATCTACGGTGACGACTTCTGCCAAGGCATTCGCAACGATCGCGCCCTCAAGGCCTTCGTTCCCGGCGGTGGATCTGCTCCTTGGTTCCTATCCGATCAACTCGATCTCCCCTTCGAGGCAAGTCAGGTCGGACCCGCGGGCTCGATGCTCGGTTCGGGTGCGGTCATGGTGATGGACGAAACGACCGACATCCCGGCTGCGGCTCTCACCCTGACGCGGTTCTACGCGCACGAGTCGTGCGGAAAGTGCACACCGTGTCGTGAAGGCGGAACGTGGCTCGAGCGGATTCTCAGTCGCATCGTCGATGGCAAGGGCACCACTGCGGACCTCGATCAGTTGATCGAAGTCGGCACATCCATTTGCCCGGGAGATTTCCCTCACGCGTCGAGCGAGCGACTCGGTCTCAGCGCTGTTCCGTTCCCGTACAAGATGAACACCATCTGCTTCGTCGGGCCGTCCGCCTACGCTCCCGTGAATTCGGCTCTCGTCCTCTTCCGCGAGGAGTTCGAGGCAAAGATCGTCCGCAAATCGATCCCGGTCGGAGCTTCATCATGACGACGACAGAATCCGCACACGACGAAACTCCGGACACCGAACAGCCAGAGGTCGTACAGATCGTCGATCCGAATGCTGTGTCGATCACGATCAACGGCCGCACAGTGAGCGCGCGCAAAGGCGAATACATCATCGCCGCAGCCGATCGCAGCGGTGATTACATCCCGCGTTTTTGCTACCACCCGAGGATGAGCTCGGTCGGCATGTGCCGACAGTGCATGGTCGAAGTCGAAGGTCCGCGCGGTCCGATGATGGTCGTGAGTTGTATGACTCCGGTCGCCGAAGGCCAGATCGTGCGCACGGAGACGCCACAGGTCAAGCGCGCTCAAGAGGGAATGATCGAGCTGCTCCTGGCCAACCACCCCCTCGACTGCCCGGTGTGCGACAAGGGCGGTGAATGCCCGCTCCAGGACCAGGCGTTCAGCCATGGTCCTGGCGAAAGCCGGTTCATCGAAGAGAAGCGCCACTACGAAAAGCCGATTCCGATCAGCGACCTCGTCCTTCTCGATCGCGAGCGCTGCATCCTGTGCGATCGCTGTACGCGATTCGCCGACGAAGTGGCCGGAGACGCGTTGATCCACTTCATCTCCCGCGGCAACAACACTCAGGTTCAGACGTTTCCGGATGAGCCCTTCAGTTCGTATTTCTCCGGGAACACGGTGCAGATCTGCCCTGTTGGAGCATTGACTGCGAAGCCGTTCCGGTTCAAGGCTCGTCCGTGGGATCTCGACAAGACGGAGAGCACGTGTACGACATGTTCCGTCGGATGTCGCATCACACTCGAATCGAGTCGTGACGAGATCCTCAGATATCAAGGCGTGGACAGCGATCCCGTGAATCACGGTTGGCTCTGCGACAAGGGCCGCTTCGCCTTCGAGTCGATCAAGACCGACAAGCGCCTCGAGCAGCCGATGATCAAACGAGACGGCGATCTCGTTGCGACATCCTGGAACTCAGCGATCGGAGAAGCCGCCGATCTCATCGCCTCTGCACTGAATGAAGCCGGACCTTCGAGCATCGCCATCATCGGAGGATCTCGAGGTACGAACGAAGATGCGTACGCATGGAACCTGCTGGCCCGCTCGATCGGAGTCGACCAGGTCGACTCGCAGCTCGATGACGGACTCCCCGCAAGTGTGCTTTCGTACCCGCAGGCGACGATCGACGAGGCTGCATCGGCGCCGACCGTGATCCTGCTCGCTCCAGACCTCAAAGAAGAGCTCCCCGTTCTGTACCTGCGCATCCGTGATGCAGCAGTGAATCGACGAGCGAAACTCGTCGAATTCACCACTCGTAAGACCGGTCTGACGCAATACGCATGGAAGTCGATCGACGTCGAGCCGGGACACCTCCACGAAGCGGTTGCGAACACGTTGGCCGACGATGCGGTACGCGCGCAGATGGCTGCAGGTCCTGTCGTCGTGATCGCAGGACGAAGCAATCTTGCCGAGAGCGCCGACTTCACGATGGGTGCACTCCAAAAGGTCTTCGATGTCGTGCCACGCGCAAAGGTGCTGCCCGTTCTTCGTCGCGGGAACGTCCGAGGCGCGATCCAGTCGGGACTCGCAACGGGATCGACCCGCAAGATTCTCGAGGATGCATCCGAAGGTCGTATCCGCTGCCTCGTCCTCGTCGGGTCCGATCCTCTGAGCGACGTTCCCGATTCAGCGCTCGTTCGCCGGGCGCTTGCCGGAGTCGATTCGATCATCTCGGTCGACACGACGCTCACGAATGTCACGCGCCGAGCCGACGTCGCTCTGCCCGCCGCAGCATTCGCCGAGAAGGATGGAACGACGACGAACATCGAAGGCAGGGTCACGCAACTCGCTCGCAAGGTCAATGTTCGCGGAACTGCTCGTCCGGACTGGATGATTGCTGTCGAACTCGCCGATGTTCTCGGTCGCGAACTCCCTGTCGGATCGGTGAGCGAAGTTCACGATCACCTGGTCCGAAACGTCGCAGCATTTGCTGGCGTGACACGTGGAGCTCTCGCCGAAGATCCAGATGGAGTGTTGCTCGACCGGACGCCTTCCGATGTCGTAGCCGTGGCTCTGCCCAAGGTTCTCGAAAAGGCAGGCTTCGCATATCGACTCGTCGTGGGGCGAAAGCTCTACGACGCAGGGCACGGGACTGCCCAGTCACATTCGCTTGCCGGACTCGCTGCGGGCGCGGCTTTGCACATGCATCCCCTCGACCTCGACCGTCTCGGAGCACCCTCAGGCGCCGACGTGAAGGTGATCGGCGATCGGACGTCGATCATCATGCCGATCGTTCCGGACGATGCGGTCATGCGAGGAACCGTGTGGGCGGCATGGAACCAACCTGGACCGAACATCGGTGAGCTCATCGATTCGACTCAGCCGGTCAACGACGTCTTCGTGGAGAACGTGTGATGAGTCCTCGTCTCGTAGCCCTCGATCCGCTCGCGAGCGGAGATCTCCTCTGGACTCCGCTTCTCATCATCCTGTTGAAGGTCGTCGTGATCTTCGCGGTCGGTCTCGTCGTCACGATGCTCATGGTCTGGTTCGAGCGCAAGGCGATCGCCGGCATGCAGAATCGCATCGGACCGAACAAGGCCGGTCCGTGGGGGCTCTTGCAGACACTGGCCGACGGCATCAAACTGTTCTTCAAAGAGGACATCGTCCCCGAACGCGCCGACCGCTTCGTGTTCAAGCTGGCGCCGTTCCTCGCCCTCGTCCCGGCCTTTGCCGTGTGGGCCGTGATTCCTCTCGGCGGAGACTTCTCGAATGGCAAGGACGGAACCGTCACGTGGTTCGGCGAAGTGACCAGAGTCCAGTTGGCCGATCCTCCGATCGGAATCCTGCTCGTTCTCGCGTTGTCCTCGATCGCCGTGTACGGCATCATGCTCGCCGGCTGGGCGAGTGGATCGAAGTACCCGCTGCTCGGCTCGGTACGTGCATCGGCTCAGATGGTCTCGTACGAGGCTGCTCTCGGTCTGAGCGTCGGCACCGTGCTGTTGATGGCAGGAACGCTGTCCACCAGCGGCATCGTCTCGGGACAGAACACCTTCCTCGACTGGCACGTCGTGTCGACAGGAGTGGTGCCGTTCGTCATATTCCTGATCGCCGCGACCGCCGAGTTGAACCGACCGCCATTCGATCTCGTCGAGGCGGAACAAGAACTCGTGGGCGGATTCAACACCGAATACTCGAGTATTCGTTTCGCTCTGTTCTTCCTCGCCGAATTCATGAACACGGCCACGATGAGCGGCATCATCGTCACGCTCTTCTTCGGAGGACCGCAGGGTCTGTTCGACATCCCCTTCATCCCCGGTGCGATCGAAGGAACCCTTTGGTTCATTGCGAAGACGCTGGTGTTCCTCTACGTCTATGTGTGGTTCCGTGCGACTCTTCCCCGATTCCGCTACGACCAGCTCATGGACCTCGGCTGGAAGATCCTGATTCCGGCATCACTCGGATGGTTCATGCTGATGGCCGTGTTCCAACTGGGTCGTGACGAAGACTGGAACGGAATCGTCGTCGGCGTCGTCGCCGGGGTCCTCCTCCTCGGTTGCGTCGTGCTCGTCACGTCGGCGATCAACGTCAGCCGTGCGAACCGCGAACGTGAAGGAGCGATGTTCTGATGGGCTACCTCGGAGGATTCCGTGTCACCTTGCGTCAAGTGGGGCGACGCAACAAGGTCACGAAAGAGTATTCCGGCGGCCGGGAACTGAAGCGAGGTCGCCCCGATCGGGACGAGAAGCAGGACAAGCCAGAACGCCTTCATGGTCGGCACGTTCTCAATCGCTACGAGGACGGCATGGAGAAGTGCATCGGCTGCGAGTTGTGTGCGGCAGTGTGTCCCGCCAAGTGCATTCACGTGCGAGGGGCCGACAACGATCCGGATTCGCCCACCTCGCCCGGTGAACGTTTCGGTTTCGTCTACGAGATCAACTACCTTCGGTGCATTCATTGCGATCTGTGCGTCGAGGCCTGCCCGACCGAAGCCATCACCGAGTCGAAATTGTTCGAATTCTCCTTCACCAACCGCCAGGACGCGATCTACACCAAGGCCGAACTCGTGGTCGGCGACGATGGCCGTCCCCAGAAGCTTCCCTGGGAGGACTGGCGAGAAGGTGAAGACGAGATGACCTCCGGCTGGGTGCGGGCAACCGCCCCGTCGGGTGACGCAACTTTCGAAGGTGTTGCGGGGTGGAGCGGAGAACTCGGGTACGGGGTTCGCAAGCCCGAACCCGCCCAGGACGTGCGGGACGGTTCCGTGTCGTGATGGAGTTCGTCGTATTCGTGCTGGCTTCGGCGATGATCCTCGTCGGCGCTGTGGGTGTCATCGTGCGCAGCCATCCGGTGCATGCTGCTCTCAGCCTGATCCTGACGCTGTTCGGAGTGGCAGTGCTGTTCGTGGCACAGGAAGCCCACTTCCTCGCGGTTGTTCAGGTGATCGTCTACGCAGGTGCGATCGTCGTTCTCTTCCTGTTCGTCATCATGCTCCTTGGCGTCGACCGAACCGAAGACATCACAGCCGAGCCCTTTCGCATTCAGCGTCCGCTCGCGGCGATCATCGGTGTCGGGGTCGTCGGTCTCGTGGCGGCTTCGGTCGTCGCTGCGCGCAATGCAGTTGCACTGCGCGGTGACGGTCTCTCGATCGCAGAGGAAACGGGCGATCACGATTCGAACATCCGTCAGCTCGCGCGCAGCATCTTCGGCGACTACGTGGTCGCCTTCGAGATCACATCCGTGCTGCTGGTGGTCGCCGTTGTCGGAACCGTCGTGCTGACACGGCGGATGCGGTCGTCGGACGATTCGTCGACGGGCTCGAGGGCCCAAGGAGCGTGATGACAGCCATGATCGCTTCACTGACGCCAACCACCACGTGGTACCTCGTTCTCGCAGCAGTTCTGTTCGGCATCGGAACAGTCGGTGTGCTCGTACGCCGCAACCCGCTGGTCATGTTCATGTGCATCGAACTCATGCTCAACGCCGTCAACTTGAGTTTCGTGGCCTTGGCCAAGAGGCTCGGCGACATCGGAGGGCAGACGACGGTGTTCTTCGTGATGGTTGTCGCGGCTGCCGAAGTCGTCGTCGGTCTCGGCATCATCGTCGCCATCATGAGACGCCGACCCGGAGCGACGGCCGACGACATCTCGGTGCTCAAGGGCTGAGGAGGGGAAGATGCTCGATCTCATGTGGTTGATCCCTGCCTTGCCGCTTGCAGGCTTTTTCATCATCCTCGTCTTCGGACGACTCCTCGGTGAACCCAAGGCGGGCATCGTCGCAACTGCCATGACAGCTGCTTCGTTCATCGTCACGGCGGGAGTCTTCTTCGACCTTCTCTCTCGCGACGAGAGTGAACGCCGCCACGTGGAGTCGTTGTTCTCGTGGATTCCAGTCGGCTCGTTGTCGATCGACCTGGCGTTCCTGGCAGATCCGCTGAGCATCACGATGGCACTCTTCGTGACGGGGATCGGCTCGTTGATCCACCTCTATGCGATCGGGTACATGCACGGCGACCCGAAGTTCTCGAAGTTCTTCCTGTACCTGAACCTGTTCGTGTTCTCGATGCTGATGCTGGTTCTCGGAGAGAATCTGCTCGTGACCTTCCTCGGATGGGAAGGTGTCGGAACCTGCTCGTACTTCCTGATTTCGTTCTGGCACACACGCGACAGCGCTGCCACTGCGGGCAAGAAGGCTTTCGTCACCAACCGAGTCGGCGACTGGGGAGTGATGATGGGCATGTTCCTCGCGTTCGGAGCGGTGGGAACACTCAGTTACGAAGGTCTCAACCACGCCGCCGAGGATGGGGCATTGTCGGCGGTGACGGCAACGGCAATCGCGCTGATGCTGTTCATCGGTGCGTGTGGCAAGAGCGCCCAATTGCCTCTCTACATCTGGCTTCCCGACGCGATGGAAGGCCCGACACCGGTATCGGCTCTCATTCACGCGGCGACGATGGTGACCGCAGGCGTCTTCTTGATGACTCGAGTCAATCCAGTTCTCGAGGTCGCATTCGACTGGGCTCCGACGTTGATCGCCGTCGTCGGAGTGGCAACTGCTCTCTTCGCCGCGACGATCGCAGTCGCTCAGACCGACATCAAGAAAGTTCTCGCATATTCGACGGTGAGCCAACTCGGATTCATGTTCTTGGCGGTCGGTTCGGGCGCATATGTGGCGGCGATCTTCCACATGGTCACGCACGCCTTTTTCAAGGCTCTGTTGTTCCTCGGGTCCGGCTCGGTCATCCACGGCATGCACCATGAGCAGGACATGCGCAAGATGGGAGCCCTTCGCTTCTTGATGCCGGTCACGGCGATGACGTTCATCATCGGCTGGCTGGCAATTGCGGGAGTGCCGCCATTCGCAGGCTTCTGGAGCAAGGACGAGATTCTTCTGTTCGCCTTCGCGAAGAGTCCGATCCTCTATGTCGTCGGAATGGTGACCGCACTGCTGACCGCCTACTACATGACTCGACAGGTCATCATGGTCTTCTTCGGTGAGGCTCGCTGGAAGGATCGCAGCGAGGAGAACGGAGCCCATGGTGATCATGAGCCCCATGAGAGCCCGGCAACGATGCTCTTCCCGCTGGTCGTTCTCGCCGGATTGTCGATCGTCGGGGGGTTGATCCAACTGCCCTTCACCAAGGACCTCCACTTCCTCGAGAAGTGGCTGCACCCGGTCGTCGAATTCGGAGAAGCCGACATCCACACGTCATGGGCCTACGAGAACAAGTATCTCCTTCTCCTCATTGCAGCAGTCGTCGCTCTCGCCGGCATCGGCGTTGCGGTTCTGGTCTACGCCAGGAACCGGATTCGACCGATCGAGCCCGAAATCCTCGCAGAAGGCTGGTACTACGACAAGGCGATCACCGGCTTCATGGGCGGCAAGGGTCGTGAAGCTTTCGATGCTGTCGCAACCGTCGACAATCGAGTCGTCGACGGTGCAGTGAACGGCGTCGCGACACTCGTACAGAGAACGGCTGGAACTCTTCGCCGCACGCAGACCGGCGCGGTCCGCACGTACGCAGCTGGCGTCGGCGTCGGAGTTCTCGCCCTCTTGATCTGGTTCTTCCTACGAGGAGTGGTGCTGTGATGTCGATGATCGCTGCAGCGACAGAGGGCTCACTGCCGTTTCCGATTCTGACGGCGCTGATCGCCGCACCCGCCCTCGGTGCGTTGTTCACAGTTCTGTCCTCGAATCGACGACCGGAGATCACGAAGTTGATCGCAGTGTTGTCGTCGGTCTTCACGGGAGCACTCGGACTCTGGTTGCTCGCTGCGTTCGAAAAGGGCGAGGAGGGATTCCAGTTCGCGTCGCGACACGAGTGGATCGGTGCCTGGGGCATCGGTTGGAACGTGGGCGTAGACGGGATCTCCTTGTTCCTCGTGGTGCTCACGGGAGTGCTGTTCCCGCTCGTGATCGTCGGCGTCGACCCGCATCACGACGAGAAGCGGTATCTTTCGTGGCTGCTCCTCCTCGAAGCCGGAGTGATGGGATCGTTCCTCAGTCTCGATCTCTTCTTGTTCTTCCTGTTCTTCGAAATCGTCCTTGTGCCGATGTACTTCCTCATCGGAGGATGGGGATACGACCAGCGCATCTACGCAGCGACCAAGTTCTTCCTGTACACGATGGTCGGCTCTGCGTTCATGCTCGTCGGCATCGTGACGACGGCGATTCTCGCCGAACGCGATCTCGGATTCGTCACGTTCGACCTCGTGCAGATCGCCGAGGGCGCAAGTTTTGCGACGAGCACCGCACGTTGGCTGTTCTTCGCCTTTGCGATCGCCTTCGCAGTGAAGGTGCCGTTGTTCCCGTTGCACACCTGGCTTCCCGATGCGCACACACAGGCGCCGACCGGCGGTTCGGTCATCCTGGCCGGTGTGCTGTTGAAACTCGGAACCTACGGCCTGCTGCGATTCGGGGTGTACCTGTTCCCGGAAGCTGCGTTGTGGAGCCGAGAGATCTTCCTGACTCTCGCAGTCATCGGCATCATCTGGGGTGCGATCGCGGCAACCATGCAGACCGACCTCAAGAGGCTCGTGGCGTATTCGTCGGTTGCCCACCTCGGTTTCATCGTCCTCGGGACGTTCGCCTTTTCCTCTCAGGCCGTCAGCGGCGGCGTGATGCAGATGGTGAACCACGGCGTGTCGACCGGAGCGCTGTTCCTCCTCGTCGGCATGATCTACGAACGCCGACACACACGCCAGATCGCGGAGCTCAAGGGTCTGCAGAAGGTCGCTCCGGTGTTCGCCGGTGTGTTCATGGTCGTGATGTTGTCGAGTATCGGCGTCCCCGGTTTGAACGGCTTCGTGGGTGAGTTCCTCGTGCTCATCGGTGCCTTCCCGACGGCGCGTTGGTGGACGGTGATCGCCGCGACCGGTGTGATCCTCGCTGCGCTGTATCTCCTGTGGGCATACCAGCGTGTCTTCCACGGCGAACCAGACGAGCAGAACTCGACATTCGCCGAGCTGAAATTGCGCGAGGGACTCGTCCTCGCTCCATTCATCGCCATCATCGTGTTCTGCGGCGTGTATCCGAAGCCGATGCTCGATCGCATCGAGCCGAGCGTGAACGCGTTGCTCGACCGAGTCGAAGTGGTCACCGGTTATGCGGCACCCGAGGCTTCCCATTCCGAACCCGCGAACGCAGAAGGAGAGGAGGAGTGATGGAGCCGATGACGTACCCCTCCATCGACTGGTTGGCGATCACACCGCTGATCGTTCTCCTCGGCGGGACGATGATCGGCCTCGTTGCCGGATCGTTGACGAAGATGTGGCGTTCATCGGCCTATGCCGTGTCGACTGCGGTCCTCGCAGTGGCTGCGCTTGCCGTTTCGATCGCAATCTGGGTCGATGTCGATTCCGACGGACCTCGGACGATCATCAACGATGCCCTGACCGTCGATCATTTCACGGTCTTCGTCTGGATCGGCATCACGATTTCGCTCGGACTCGTGTCCTTGTCGTCGGCGAATTTCCTGAGACGCGAATCGATGGACGGCCCGGAGATCTATGCGCTGTACGTGACGGCGTCACTCGGTGGAATGATCATGGCGGCGTCGAACGACATGATCGTTCTGTTCCTCGGACTCGAGACTTTGTCGATCGCGCTGTACGTGCTGGCAGCCAGTAACCGGCGCCGTGTCGAGAGCCAGGAGAGCGGTCTCAAGTACTTCATCCTCGGAGGATTCGCCTCGGCCTTCTTCCTGTACGGTGTGGCACTCGTCTACGGTGCAACGGGAACGACCAACATCGGTGGAATTTCCGATGTTCTGTCGAGAGAGATCTTCGTGCGCCCCGATGACGCGATGCTCCTGGCAGGTCTCGCGCTGATGCTCGTCGGTCTCGGCTTCAAGGTTGCGGCCGCCCCGTTCCACTTCTGGACGCCCGACGTCTATCAGGGAGCCCCGACACCGGTGACCGCGCTCATGGCGTCGGTCGGCAAGTTCGCAGCCTTCGCAGCCTTCGTCCGTGTCCTCGTTTCGGCTCTGTCGAATCGATCGGAGGATTGGCGCCCGGTGATCTGGGTCCTCGCGATTCTGTCGATCACCCTCGGCTCGGTTCTCGCGGTCGTCCAGACAGATGTGAAGCGCATGCTCGCGTATTCCTCGATCAGCCACGCCGGCTTCATCCTGATCGGGCTCGAGGCAGCGGGTCATTCGGGCGACGTCGAAGGCGTTCCGTCGATGTTCGTCTACATGATGATCTACTCGGTCCTCGTCATCGGATCGTTCACTGTGGTGTCGCTGGTGACGAGATCGGGAGATGCGCGTTCCGATCTCGCAGCGTTCCGCGGCCTCGGAGCACAGCGCCCGGCATTGGCCCTTGCGATGACGGTGTTCCTGCTCGCTCAAGCCGGTGTGCCCGTGACTTCGGGATTCATCGCGAAGTTCGGTGTCATCAAGTCCGCAGTCGTCAACGACAGTTACGCCATTGCGATCATTGCAATGGTGGCTTCGGTCATCGCCGCGTTCTTGTACCTCAAGATCATGATCAGCATGTGGCTGAGCGATGATGCCGATGGAGCCGCGCCGAAGGAGTCGGTCGAGGTTCCGTGGTCGGCTGCGACGGTGATCGCCGGTGCCGCCGCATTCACGTTGGTCGTCGGCGTCTGGCCGAACTGGCTGATCGATGCGTCGCGAGACCTTCTGGTTCTCATCAACTGAACCTCGTTTCGTCCGAGGAGAACGTCGCTTCACGGCAGGGCCTGTGTCAGTCATTGTCACGCGTCGGTCAACCTTTGGCATGTGAACCACATGATCGATCCGCCATGCCAGAATTGACGTCGCGGCCTCGACGAGACCGAGCAGATGTGCGAAAGGTGACGGCGAATGAGCGATTCGGTGATCGAGGTTCCCGAGTACCTGTCGCCGTCTTCGATCGGAACCTTTCGCGACTGCCCGATGAAGTTCAAGTTCTCGCGAATCGACAGGATCGTCGAGCCTCCGACGTGGGCGACACACTTGGGAACGTTCGTCCACGAGGTGCTGGAGCACTTCTACCAACTCGACGCCGGTGAGCGAACCGTCGAGTCAGTGCGGAATCTCGCGGGCGAAAGATGGAAGGTCAGTGATTGGGAGGCCCAGGTCAATGCTCTCGAGAAGCCTCAGGGGACGGTCCGCGACTTCAAGGTGGCGGCATTCGACTGCCTGGCGAATCTTTGGAAGCTCGAGGATCCCCAGCAGACCGAACTCGACGGTATGGAACACGAGGTTCTCGCCGAGGTGGACGGCGTTTCCCTGAAGGGCTACATCGACAGGTTCGTCTTCGACGCCGACGGTCGAGTGGTCATCGGCGACTACAAGACCGGAGCGATTCCCAATCCTCGCTTCAAGAGCGAAGACGACAAGTTCTTCCAGCTGTTGACGTACGCACTGATGCTGCAGGAAGCAGACCAAGAAGAGACGTCGAAGCTCCAGTTGTTCTATTTGAAGCACAGCGCTGTTCACGAGGTGGCGGTGACTCCGGTCAAGTTGAACATCGCCCGTGGGGTGATCGTCGAGACCAAGGAAGCCGTCGACGCGTCATGTGCGACGGGCAAGTTCGTCTGCAATGTGACGAAGCTCTGCGACTGGTGCCATTACAAGTCGATCTGCCCCGCTCATCAGTGACGATTCGATAGGCGTGATGTCGACTCGACGCACCAAGGGTGCAGAGTCGAGGTGGACTGGAGGACGGAAAGTTTGGAGATGTCACGGATGTGACGCGTGGCTTTTCACCGAAATTGAGTACGGATGTCTCCGAGGAGATTTCTCTTTCTGTGCCACACCCCTT
>JBDLRO010000102.1:0-3084 GCA_039800025.1 Actinomycetota bacterium
GAGAACGGGAAAGGCCCCGCTTGGGGGAAGCGGGGCCTCTCAACCTTGATCCCGGTGGAGGGGGGTCCACCTGAGGGGATCATGTCGTGTGTGTTTGGGGGAAACACACAGCGATCAACGATGAAAAGTATGCCCCGTCAAAAGCCAGCGATCAAGTCGATATGAGAGATAGTTGATATCGTTTTTTCAGATGGATGTCCGGCAGATCCAGACCCTCATCGCCATCGCCGACCACGGATCCTTCTCCGCCGCCGCTCGGGCTCTATATACCGTTCAGTCGAACGTCTCGGCACACATTTCGCGATTGGAACGCGAGGTCGGGGCAATCCTGGTCGACCGGCCGACTGGCCAGCTCACCGACGAGGGAGCGGTCGTTCTCGAACACGGTCGCCGAGTGGTGCGCGAATTGAGTGAAATCTCCGCAGACATCGCCGCCCTGCACGATGTGGTCGCCGGAGAAACACGTCTCGGAGTCATCGGAACCACCGGTCGATGGCTCATGCCTCAGTTCCTCACTCGTCTGCATGAAGCCCACCCCGATGTCAGGCCGCTCATTTCGGAAGGTGGCACGTCGACGCTGATCCCGAGACTTCTCGCTGGTCAACTCGACGCCGTCATCGTCCACCTCCCCGTCGACGATCCGGAGATCCACGTCGAACCTCTCTTCGCAGAGGACCTGGTTCTTCTCGTGCACTCACGCCACCCTTGGTCATATGAAACCGAGTTGCCGATCGAGCGCCTCGACGAACACCCTCTTCTCCTCCCTACCTCGTCTTCCACTCTCCGCCGCATCATCGGGCGGGCAGCCGATGCGCACGGAGTGACGTTGCGGACACTCGCAGAAATCGACGGGGTGCGACTGCTCGCATCCCTCGCCTTCGAAGGATTCGGGGCGGCCATTGTGCCTGCAACCGCAGTTCCAGCATGGCTCCGCGGCGAGTTCGCTGTGATCAACGTCCCTGATCTCCCGCGCCGCGTCGTGGGCTGGGCTCAACGTCGCAGACCCAAACCAGGCCCACCGACCCGCGCTGCGCTCGACATCGCCCGCTCCACCATCGAGCGTCGGGGCGGACGCCAACCCGGTCTTCACCTCGGCCCGAAACCACTTCTCGTCTCCCAGTGAAGTCGACTCGTGAAGACTGATGCAATGAGCCAAGGCACTGCAGTGAGCCAGTGCTGTGCGCAGCCCCTACTGTGAAGACGTGAGCACTGTCGAACTGAAGGCACAAGTTCCCGGTGTCGCACGCGCCAGTGTCCGGAACATCAGCAATAGGGACACCGCGAATCGGCGCGTCGTCTGGCTCGAAGTCTCCGCCGACGCGCATCGAGGAGCTCTGACATCGGAATCGTCGAGCATGATCGAGGCAGCAGCCAGAGCAGCCTTCGATGCCCGAGTTCCCTTCGTCGCCGTCCTGGCCTCGTCGGGTGCAGACCTTCGCGAAGGGTTCAGCGCTCTGCACGGTTGGGGGCTCGCCGCAAAGGCTCTGGCTGACTGCTCCGGTTTCGTTCCCACCATCATCATCGTCGATGGACCCGCAGTCTCTGGACCGGCTCTCTTGCTCGGAGTGGTCGATCATGTGGTCATGACCGAGAATGCGTACGCCTTCGTCTCGGGACCGACGATGGTCGAGGAATTCACGGGTGTCTCCATCGACACCGACGACCTCGGCGGCGCAGGAATTCACGCTCGATACTCCGGTGCAGCAACAGCGGTCGTTCGCGACGTCGATGCAGCTGTCGATTTCGTCGAGCACTTGCTGTCGTTTCTGCCGGATCATCTCGACGCCGAACCGCCTCGAAGCCATGTCGACGACGATCCGAGCCGCCGAACTTCCGAGGCGGGAGACGTCATCCCTTCGTCGTCGACGGGCAGTTACGACGTCCGATCCGTCATCGCAGCTCTCAGCGACGACGGCGATTTCCTCGAACTCAAGGGCCAATGGGCGCCGAACCTCGTGACATGCCTGGCCACGTTCGATGGGCGACCAGTCGGAGTCATTGCGAATCAACCCATCGCGCTCGCAGGCACTCTCGACATTCCTGCCTCCCAGAAGGGCGCCCGATTCGTCTCGTTCTGCGACGCATTCAATGTTCCACTTCTCACCCTCGTCGACACGCCTGGCTTCTACCCCGGCAAGGATCTGGAATGGCGGGGAATGATTCGCCATGGCGCCCAGTTGGTCTTCGCCTATGGACGCGCGTCGGTGCCTCGCATCTGCGTCATCTTGCGCAAGAGCTACGGCGGGGCCTACATCGTCATGGACTCGAAAAAGATGGGAAATGACATCTGCCTCGCGTGGCCGTGGGCCGAGCTCGCCGTCATGGGGGCAGGTCAGGCAGCGGCCATCCTGCAGAGACGGGCATCCCCCGAGGAACGAGCCGAGTTCGAAGCTGACTACACCGAGCGCCTCCTCAATCCGTACATCGCCGCTGAACGCGGCTTCATCGACGGCGTCATCGAGCCCGCCGACACCCGATCGGCGATCTGTACCGCCCTCGACACTCTCGTCGACAAACGCGAACCGTTCGCTGGACGCAAACACGACAACAGCCCACTTTGAATCACAGGTTCGGGCCGTGGAGGGTTTTCCCGAGTGCGCCACGGTACGGGGGGAAGCTCCGAACACTGATTATCCTCGGAAGCGGAGGAGAAAGCCTCCACACCACAGCACGACCCGAACAACGGGTTTCGACACGAAGGGGACGATCTACGGTGCCCGACACCATCACGATCATCGACGACCGCACCGGCAAGAAAGTCACAGTTCCGATCACAGACGGTGTCTTCCCCTCATCAGCAATTCGGGAACTCGACCCGAGTCTTTTCGTCTACGACCCGGCCTATCTGAGTACCGCCGCATGCCGTTCGTCGATCACCTATCTCGATGGCGACAACGGCGTCCTGCGATACCGCGGCTACCCGATCGAACAACTCGCCGAGAAGAGCACGTTCCTCGAGGTCGCCTATCTCCTTCTCAAGGGCGAACTTCCCGACAGCGCCCAACTCGACCAGTGGATTCAAGATGTCACTCATCACACCTTCATCCACGAGAACATGCGCAAGCGCTTCGTCGACGGCTTCCA
>JBDLRO010000103.1:0-4597 GCA_039800025.1 Actinomycetota bacterium
CAATCCGAAGGGTTCCCGGATTTCAAGATTCCGCACGCCGAAAAGATCGAGTGGATGATCGAAACGAACGGATGGGCGCTCGAGCCCGTCGCTGCGAATGTCGACAGCGATTCGCCCCGGGGACCGTATGCGTACACGATCGGCCTGCCTTCAGCCCATCGGTTCCCGGACATCGTTGTTTTTGGTCTGACTCCCGTTGCGACGAAGGGCATCATCGATCTCGTCGTCGAACAACTGGTCCACGGAGTCTCGGTGCCCCTCAACACTGCACTCATCGGTCTCCTGGACAACGAATTGCGATGTGTTTTTGCCGAGGTGGACACACGAACTCATGTGGACCTGTTCGAGACCGCAGCGAAGTGGTACCGGGGTGAGTCGTTCGAAATGGTGCAGTTGATCTGGCCGGATCGCAACGGCTGGCTGCCGAACGAATCCGGGTTCGACGCGTCGCTGAAGTTCGCTCAGCCGATCGTCGCCTGTCGAACGTGGGAGGACACCTGACGTGGCTCATCGCATGACAGCTCCCGCTTTGCAGAGAGCGCAACGACTCCTCCAGCAATGGGTGCGGCCTCAGGTCGCAACGGGCGTCGTTCCATTTTCCGTCGAGGCGAGCGCCGAACTCTTCGAACCCGTTGCATTCGCGGACGCCCTGTTGCTCCCGATGAATCCGTTCGCAGTGGGGTCGCCGTGGGGTCAGCCGTGGCACACCGTCTGGTTCAAATTCTCGGCAACAGTTCCCGACGGCGTCTCGGGTCACGATCTGGTCGCATCGATCGACCTCGGATTCAGCGGTCGTGGAGACGGGTTCCAAGTCGAAGGAATGGCTTGGCTCGATGGTCGACGAGTTCAAGCGGTCCAACCCGATCGAAGGCTGGTTTCCCTCGGTCAGCGATCGAGCGGGGATGCGGTGGATCTCTGGGTCGAAGCGACGGCGACACCGATCATCGCCGGCCATGCCTTCGGATATGCGCCGACACCTCTCGGTGACCCGCGGACGGCGGGATCGACCCATCTCTACTCGTTGAAGAGAGCGGAACTCGCCGTTCATGATCGGAACATCGAAGAACTGGCGGGGGTTCTGCACTCGATGATCGATCTCGTCATCGACTCCGAAGACGACGCGCCGCAGCGGGCCCGACTTTTCGACCTTCTCGACAGGGTTGCCGATGTGGTGGACGTTCGCTCACTCGCAGCAACTGCTCGACCTGCTCTCGATCTGATCGAGCAGGAGTGTGCGAAGTTCGCTGTTTCGACGGGTCATTCCATCACCGCGGTCGGCCATGCACATCTCGACACTGCGTGGCTGTGGCCGATCCGGGAGACTCGACGCAAGGCGGTTCGAACGTTCGCGAACGCGGTTCGCCTTCTCGAAGAGAATCCCGATGCGGTGTTATGCCACAGTCAGGCTCAGCACTATGCATGGGTTCTCGAGGAGGCGCCCGAGATCTTCGAGCAGGTGAAAAGACTCGTGAATGCCGGTCGTTGGGAGCCAGTTGGTGGGATGTGGGTGGAGACGGATCTGAATCTGCCTGCGGGCGAGAGTCTCATCCGCCAATTCGTCCATGGTCGGCGTGCATTCGCTCGATGGTTCGGGGAGTCGAGCGACGGGCAGAGAAGTTCGGGGGCTTTCCTTCCCGATGATTTCGGGTATCCGGCGACTTTGCCCCAGATCGTCCGTCACTGCCAAGGAGAATGGTTCTTCACTCAGAAGCTGAGTTGGAACGAATCGAATCGATTTCCCCATCACAGTTTCTGGTGGGAGGGGATCGATGGTTCTCGGGTCTTTGCCCACTTCAGTCCCATCGAGACGTACAACGCCCTTCTCACGCCGTCTCAACTCCGCTTCGCAGAGCGGAACTTTTCCGATCATGCGGGCGCGTCGATGTCGTTGGCTCTCTACGGACATGGTGACGGCGGGGGAGGTCCGACTCAGCAGATGATCGACAGGGTTCGAACCTCCTCGTTGTGGAGCGACCTGCCGCGAGTGCTGTTCGGCCGCGTCGACCAGTTCTTCGCCCGAGCAGTGTCGGAATACGGCGAACGGGCTCCGACATGGGTCGGGGAGATGTACCTCGAAAAGCATCGCGGCACCTACAGTTCGCAAATCGCCACGAAACGCGGCAATCGACGATGTGAACGTCTCCTGCACGAATGGGAACTTTGGGCTTCGTCGAAGATGATGACCGAGGGAACGACAGAGTTGCCAAATGTCGAGTCTGAACGTGCACAGATATGGCAACGAGTATTGACTCAGCAATTCCACGACATCATTCCGGGGTCTTCGATTGCTTGGGTGCACAGAGAGACCGAAGACGAGCATCGAGCCGTCGCGGAGTCGATCAATCGCCGTATCGACGAGTTGTTCGGGTCGACCTCCATCGAAGGTGACGCGCCATCAGGCGAACCAGATGGCGCGCCTTCCCAGCGCAGTTTCCCTTCCCGGTGCACTTTCTTGGCCAACCCCAGCCCCGTGCCGGTGAAAGGTGTCGAGTCGATCGATGGCCAGCCTCGTTGGATCGAAGTGCCTGCGATGTCGATATCAGCTCTCGAGAACGACCACGTGCGTCCCGAAGGCGTCGACCGAGTCGCCGTGGATCTCGGTCCGAACGATGAAGTCGTCGTGTCGAATGGCATCGCTCGCCTCGAGATCGATGCGAACGGAGTCGTGCGCGACATCGTCGATGTTCTTCGTTCTCGATCGATCGTTCCATCCGGTCGATTCATCGGATTGCAGAGGCGCCGGGATGCGCCAGCTGAATACGACGCATGGGACATCGACCGTGCAGATGCAGATGCACCGGCAGAAGATCTCGTCGCGAAAGGTTCGGCTGTCGTCACGTCTTCGAACGATCTCCAGGCAACCGTTTCTCTCGATTACGTACTCGGTCGATCCCACTTCACCTTGGAGTACACGATCAAGGCTGGAGAGCCCGTGATCGAATGTCGGCTGACCGCTGATTGGCGCGAGCGGGAAACTCGCGTGCAGTTCGTTCTGCCGACGGACGTCATGGCGAGGGACGCCGTGTGCGGTGTGCAGTTCGGCCATGTGCGACGTCCTCGACACGGGAATACCTCATGGGATGCAGCCAAGTTCGAAATCTGTGCCCATCGGTACGTCTACGTCAGCGAACCAGGATGCGGGATCGGTCTCGTCGCAGATGGACCGCGGGGGTACGACCTACGCGGCGACGCGCTGCGTCTGACGTTGCTCCGCTCGCCGTCGTTTCCCGATCCCCACTGCGATGAAGGTCATCAGGTCATCGAGTGGGGCGTGTACCTCGACGCGGCTCCTGGAGACGTGGGCGAACTCGAACGATGCGTGGCGCGCAGAGCTCATCCTCTCCGGCAGATCCGCGGAAACGGAAAGTCATGCGAAGCACCAGTCGAATGCCTCATTCCAGGAGTTCTGATCAGTGCCGTCAAGCCGGCCGAAGACGGTTCGGGCGACATCATCGTTCGCATGTGGGAGACACGCGGGTCGCGCGCTTCGGGTTCGGTCGTCGTGCGCGGGGCATTTGAAGTTCTCCGGGCCGATGGCCTCGAAGAACCGCATGGGGACGTGCCTGTTCGGCGAGTCGACAGCGGAGACTCTGCTTTCGACATCGACTTGAGGGCATTCGAGATCGCCACTCTGCGACTCCGGCGAAACGGGTGATCAACTGGCAGTATGAGGTCTCAACATCGGATGACGGTCCAAGAGGGGGGATGATGGTCGGTCAAGAATCGATGCCGGTTCTCATCTATGACGGAGATTGCGCGTTCTGCTCGTCGAGCGTTCGATTCGTCCAGAATCACATTCGCCGACATCCACGATGCGAACCCTGGCAATGGCTCGATCTCGATTTCTATTTCGACCGCTACGGCGTGACACGAGACGACTGCGAGAGATCCGTGCAGTTCGTCGACATCGATGGAACCGTGCATTCGGCAGAGCGAGCCGTGGCTCGAGTCCTGCTCCTTGGCGGCAAGGGATGGGCGTTGCTGGGGGGTGTACTTCTCGTGCCGGGCGTTCGCCATCTTGCGGGCGTTGTCTATCGGTGGATCGCGAGGAATCGTCACCGAATGCCCGGCGGAACGCCCCAGTGCTCGATGCCGTCCGAGCAGCGTGCCGAATCTTCGAAGGGGTCGACGTGAGGGAGAATCAAGGTACGTCGAATTCGATGTCGTCCGACCCCCGTCGACTCTGGCAAGAGGCATTTGCAGCCTCGCGATTGCGTGCTGATCGTTTCACCACGATGTCCGGTGTACCCGTCGATCCGGTGTATGGACCAGCGGACGGGGAGTTTCCCGGGGTGTATCCCTACACGCGCGGACCTTACGCCTCGATGTATCGCTCGAAACTGTGGACGATGCGCATGTTCGCCGGATTCGGAACTGCTCAGGATACGAACGAGCGCTTCAAGGAGATCCTGCGAGCAGGTGGAGACGGGCTGTCGACGGCATTCGACATGCCGACCTTGCTCGGGCTGGATTCCGACGATCCGATGTCGCTCGGCGAGGTCGGCCGATGTGGAGTCGCAGTCGACACGCTCGCCGACATGAGCGATCTGTTCGCTGATATCGATCTGTCGACGATCACGACGTCGATGACGATCAA
>JBDLRO010000104.1:0-3156 GCA_039800025.1 Actinomycetota bacterium
CGCACACCATCGAGCCGGTTCTCGACCACGCCCGAGTCAACTTGTCGTGGAAGCCCACGATGGGGAGGTCAGCCCTCCACCGTGATGGCTGCCGTCGGGCACAGATCGGCTGCCGCTGTGACCTTCTCGCGCAACTCCTCGCCAGGATTCTCCTGAAGAATGTAGAGGTACCCATCGCTGCGCACCTCGAAGACTTCCGGGCAGACCTGCATGCACGACCCTGTCGAGGCACAGATGTTGAAATCGACGGTGACTTTCATGGAGATCCCCTTTTGACGACTCGGTCGGTTCTCACCGACGAGACAACCGTAGTCCCTGCGCCCACGGGCACAGTCGCTGATCGCCCGGCCAGAGTTCAGTTCTTCTCGGCAGTGCGGTGGCGTTCGAATGCAGAGAGAACGGCTCGCAGCGATGCCGTCACCGTGTTCTCATCGGTTCCGACGCCCCACAGTACGTTGCCCGACGATGTCACGGTCTCCACATAGGCCACGGCCACAGCTTCGGAACCCTTGCCGATGGCATGTTCGGAGTAGTCGACGACATCGATGTCCGCCGACAGTCCCGAGCGCATGGCGTTCACGAACGCGTCGATTGGACCGTTGCCTTCGCCCGAGATCGTCGAGTGTGCACCGTCGATGACGAGTTGTGCCGTGATCGTCGTGCGACCGCTCGACTGGCTGCGCATCTCGTGGCTTTCGAGAACGAATCGCGGCGAGTCGGACAAATACTCCGATTGGAATGCGGTCCACATCGTCAGCGGACTGATCTCGGTGCCGAGATCTTCCGTGATGTGCTGGATGTTCTTCGAGAACTCGATTTGCAGCCGCCGCGGCAGGTCGAAACCGTGCTCTGTCTTCATCACGTAGGCCACGCCGCCCTTGCCGCTCTGGCTGTTGACGCGGATCACCGCTTCGTACGTCCGTCCGAGATGCTTCGGGTCGAGTGGCAGGTAGGGGACACCCCACGTGTCGTAGTCGCCCGGGGCCTTGCCAGCAGCGGCAGCTCGACGATCGATGGCTTCGAAGCCCTTCTTGATCGCGTCCTGGTGGCTGCCGCTGAACGCGGTGTAGACGAGATCGCCCACGTACGGGTGACGCGGGTGAACGGGGAGACGATTGCAGTATTCAGCGGTGCGGCGCAGAGCATCGATATCGGAGATGTCCAACTCGGGATCGACGCCGTTGACGAAGAGGTTCATCGCCAGATTGACGATGTCGACATTGCCCGTGCGCTCGCCGTTGCCGAACAACGTTCCCTCGACGCGATCCGCCCCGGCCATCACACCGAATTCGGCGGCGGCAACCGCGCAGCCCCGGTCGTTGTGCGGGTGCAGGCTGATGATCACAGTGTCGCGATCCTTGATCGTGCGACCGAACCACTCGATGACATCGCCGTACACGTTCGGGCTGTAACACTCGACCGTGGCAGGCAGATTGAGGATCAGCGGCTTGGCCGGTGTGGGCTGGATGACGTCCATGACCGCCTCGCACACCTCGATCGCGAACTCCGGCTCGGTCAGCGTGAAACTCTCGGGCGAGTACTCGTAGCGGATGGAGGAACCCGGCAGGGTCTTTTCCATCTCCAAGCACTTCTCGGCTGCATGGACGGCGATCTCCTTGATGCCGGCTTTGTCGAGGTTGAACACGACGTCGCGTTGCAGGGGATTGGTCGAGTTGTAGAAGTGGACGATCGCTTGGTGAACGCCCTGCAGCGACTCGTACGTGCGCTCGAGCAGTTCGTCACGGCTCTGCACCAGGACCTGGATCGTGACGTTCTCCGGGATCAAGTCCTCGGTGATCAACTGGCGGACGAAATCGAAATCGGGTTGGCTGGCCGAGGGGAAGCCGACTTCGATCTCGGCGAAACCCATCTTGCACAGTTCGATGAACATGCGTCGCTTGCGCTCGGGGTCCATCGGGTCGATCAGAGCTTGATTGCCGTCTCGCAGGTCGACGGAGCACCACAGCGGCGCCTTGCGGATGACGGTGTTCGGCCAGGTCCGGTCGGTGAGGACGAGCGGGATGAACGGCTGGTACTTGCCGTGGGGCATTCGGCCCTTGCCGGCATTCTCGAATCCGGCAGCTGCGGCCCGTGTTGCAGTGTTCTCGATGGTCATGTCATGTCCGTCCTGTGGTGAGTCGTGATGTCGCGTCCGGTCTCCTGCTCGCACGAGGAATTCATCCGGCGCTACGCCTCGCCGGACAAACAAAAAACCCCGGCGCTAGGCGCACGGGGTCTCGGCGAACGCGTATATGGGGCGTTCGCCCTACATAAGAAGGAGGCTGTTCAGCGAGGTCACGTGGGAAACGCTACCCATCGTCGGAACGGAGCGCAACTATGAACGAACCGGGGCACCGCCCAGATGGGCAAGTTCGACGTCGAGGTCGGCGGCTTCGGCGGCGGCCACGATGGCTCGCCAGTCGTAGTGCAGACCCTTGCCACAAAACGTGAATGCGGACGGCGTCTCGTCATTCGTCGATTCGATGGCGGTGCAGATGGTTTCGTTCATGTATCGACCTCCCGGACGAGATAGTTGGCGGGCACTCATGTTCTGAGAGCCTGGGGGACCCTAATCACTCAGGGCCCCCGTGTCTATTCACTTCAGGCGAACTCTGGGTGAAATACAGCCACTGTGACGGACAACACATCTCTCGTGGAATCGTCGGGCTGACTTCGAGGTTGTCAGACTGGTCGTTCTGATACCGCTGATCGGCGTACGAAAGAGAGAATCCCATGGGCACCGCCGTCGAACTGTCACTCGAAAATTTCGAAGAAACGATCCAGAACAATGATCTGGTCCTCGTGGATTTCTGGGCAGCGTGGTGCGGTCCGTGTCGTCAATTCGCTCCGATCTTCGAATCAGTGGCAGCCAAGAATCCTGGAGCAGTGTTCGGCAAGGTCGACACTGAAGCCAACCAGGATTTGGCTGGAGCCTTCGGAATCCAGTCGATCCCGACTCTCATGATCTTCCGTGAGGGAATCCTGCTCTACAACCAGCCGGGTGCGTTGCCCCAGCATGCTCTCGAAGATCTCGTGAGCAAGGCCCAGGCTCTCGACATGGAGCAGGTCCGAGCCGAGGTCGCCTCGCAGCAGGCCGGCTGACCGGGTCCCGTCTGGCTGCGGCAACCGGGCCGGCTGACCGAATCCACAACCCCC
>JBDLRO010000105.1:0-7215 GCA_039800025.1 Actinomycetota bacterium
GCTGCGAGTCTTGGGCAGATCCGGCGTGAAGTAGATCGTCTTCGGCTTCGCTATCGCACCGATCTCCTTGGCAACATGGTTGCGCAAGTCGTTCTCGTCCACCTCGGATCCACCGCGCAGCGTCACGAAGGCAATGATCGCCTGACCCGTGGTCGCGTCGTTGGCTCCGACCACAGCGGCTTCGGCCACTGCCGGGTGAGAGACCAGCGCGCTTTCGACTTCCGTCGTCGAAATCCGATGTCCGCTCACGTTCATCACGTCGTCCACTCGACCGAGGAACCACAGGTAGCCGTCGTTGTCGAGCTTGGCCCCGTCTCCGGCGAAGTAGCGGTCCGGGAAGCGGCTCCAGTAGGTCTCGCGGTATCGCTCGGGGTCTCCCCACACACCGCGCAACATGCCGGGCCAAGGATGAGTGAGGGTCAGATAGCCGCCGCCATGGTCGACGCGATTGCCCGCATCATCGACGACTTCGATTCCGATTCCCGGGAGTGCGAATGTCGCCGAGCCGGGCTTCAACGTCGTCGCGCCTGGCAACGGACTGATCATGATGCCGCCGGTCTCGGTCTGCCACCACGTGTCGACCACCGGACACGTCCCTGCGCCGATGGTGTCCCGGTACCACATCCATGCCTCCGGGTTGATCGGCTCACCCACGGACCCGAGAAGGCGCAGTGACGACAGATCGTGCTTGCGCGGCTCGTCGTCACCCCACTTCATGAACGTGCGGATCGCCGTCGGGGCCGTGTAGAAGATCGACACTCGATACTTCTCCACGATCGACCAGAAGCGATCGTTCCCCGGGTGATTCGGGACACCCTCGTAGACGACCTGGGTGGCGCCATTGGCCAACGGACCGTAGACGATGTAGCTGTGTCCGGTGATCCAGCCGACGTCAGCAGTGCACCAGTAGACGTCCGAATCGGGATGCAGGTCGAAGACGTACTTGTGGGTGAAGGCCACGTGGGTGAGATATCCACCCGTGGTGTGCATGATGCCCTTGGGCTTGCCCGTCGTTCCCGAGGTGTACAACAGGAACAAGAGCTGTTCGGAGTCCATCGGCTCAGCGGGACACTCCGCGGCGGCATCCGCCATCAACTCGTGGTACCAGTGATCGCGCCCCGAGACCATCTCGACCGGATTGCCGCCTCGGCGGACGACGACGACGTGTTCGATGGTCGGCGTCGACGCCAGCGCCTCGTCTGCAGCGGGTTTGAGAGCGAAGACCTCGCCTCGACGATGGCCGCCGTCAGCGGTGATGAGGACCTTGGCCTGCGCGTCGTTGATCCGATCCGTCAGCGATTGGGAGGAAAAGCCACCGAAAACCACGCTGTGAGCCGCACCGATACGTGCACAGGCCAACATCGACACGATCGCTTCGGGCACCATCGGGAGATAGATGTTGACTCGGTCGCCGCGTTCGACACCGAGGGATTTGAGAACGTTGGCGAACTTTTGCACTTCGGCGAGAAGATCCGAATACGTGATGGTTCGGGTGTCTCCTGGCTCGCCTTCCCAGTGAATCGCGACTTTGTCACCGCGCCCGGCGAGCACGTGTCGATCGAGACAGTTGTAGGAGGCGTTGATCTTGCCTCCGACGAACCACTTGGCAAATGGGGGATTCCATTCACAGATGGTGTGCCAATCCTGATCCCAATCGAGAAGGTCCGAGGCCTGTCGCGCCCAGAAACCCTGATAGTCGGCTGCGGCTTCGTCGTAGAGGAACGTCCCGGCCACGAGCGCGTTCTTCTGGAACTCGGCCGGAGGTGGGAACTTCCGATTTTCCAGCAGGAGGTCGTCGATGTTCTGCGCACCGCCGTTGACAGAAGTCGAATCGGACATGTCCACCCCCACGTGATGTCTACGAAGAACCCAACCTTAGTGTTCGGGGCACTCGAAGGCTCCGAGCGGGGCTCGGCGATCCCTCACAGGGTTCCCTGGAACTCGACGACGGTGAAACCTCCGAGGCCTGCCGGATCCGTGAGCGCCTCGGACTCGCTGACTCGACTGCGCATCTTCATGGCCTCGAGATCGGGTCTGGCTGCCTTTTCGGTCCAGATCTTCTTGCCCTCCTCGACCAATTCGTCGATGCCCCACTGCTGCAGGAAGTGCGCCTGGGTTCGCAGTGCAATCGGCTCTCCGATCGCCGCCCTCAGTTGATCGATGCAGACATCACCCGTGATGTCCTGCTCTCCGGGACGGAGCAGGTAGTGGGATCCCCTCTCGTGACCCGCATAGGTGCGCAGCCACTCACGCCATGGTCGACGCGCCAATTCACTCGACGTGGCGACCATGTAGTCGACGACGACGAGTCGCCCGCGCAGGCGTGAAGCGACGTCCGCCACCCATGTCGAGGCGGACTGCTGCCACGGAATGCGAGCGCCGAGTGGTGCCGGTCCGGACAGATCGACATTTCCGATCGCATTCGTGCCGATCGCTTCCGTAACGGTGTCGATCTCGCGAAGGATTTCGAGGAATTGGCCGTTGCGCTCGGTGACCCAGGCTTCGCGCCATCGACCATCGCCGACCAACAGCCGGAACGGCAGGTTGTCGAGCAGTTCGTTCGCGAACACGACACCCGTGATCTCACCATCAGGCACATGATCCGTCGACGTCACCGACTCTGGATGCAGCGAGCGCTGATGCTCCGACACCTCGACTGCGACATATGCCCCCGGGCGACCAGCGAGACATTCGGGCCCGGCCGCCAGGATCGACCGCGCCAGGGAACCTGGCCCCGCGCCGACTTCGACGAATCGGAAGTTCTCCGGCCGACCCATGTCCGACCACCACGAATCGAGTGCCCTCGCGATCACCGTTCCGAACAGCGGGCCGATCTCGGGGGATGTGATGAAATCCCCTCTCCGACCGGCCCGCCCACCCCTGGACGCGTAGAAGCCGCCGCCGCCGCCGTAGAGACATTCATACATGAATCGGTCGAAGCGAACCGCTCCTCCGGCCTCTGCGATGAGGTCGACGAGGCGGTCAGCCGCCGAAAGCACGGGTGAGATCGCTGAGGTCACCGAATCGAGTGACCACCCCGGGCAACACACCGATGGCGACGGTTGCGACACCGGTGATCGCCATGGCTGCAACGAGCGAACTCGGGGTGCGAACCGCAGTCGACTCGCCATGCGGTGTGGGCTTCATCCACACCTCGCGCATGACATTGCCGTAGTAGCCGAAGGCGATGACGGAGTTCACCGCACCGATGACGGCAATGGCATAGGCCCAACCGCCGCCTGCTTCGAGCACCGCTCGGAAAGCCGCGAACTTCGCAATCCAACCGCCGAGTGGCGGAATGCCTGCGAGAGAGGCGAGGAAGATCGTCATCAGAACGCCGAGTCCAGGCGCATAGGAAAAGAGGCCGCCGAAACTCGAGATGTCGCCGCTGCGCGTCGTTCGAGTCACTGCGAGAACGACAGCGAACATGCCGAGGTTCATTGCGGCATAGACCAGCAGATAGACGACGACTGCCCGCAATGCAGGTCCGGCAGCGTCGCCGGTTCCGGCAACGGCGAGCGGCATGAGGATGAAGCCACCCTGGCTGATCGATGAATACGCCAACATGCGCACGATGTTCGTCTGGCGAAGCGCCACGAGGTTGCCGAGTGTCATGGTCGCCGCCGCGAGAACCCACAGCAGCGGCTGCCAGACGTCCTTGGCTTGAGGAAAGCCGATGTACATGACGGACACGAGAGCAACGAAGCCGCCGGCCTTGCTCGCAACCGACAGGAACGCAGTCACCGGCAAGGGAGCGCCCTCATAGGTGTCCGGAGCCCACGTGTGGAACGGCACAGCGGACACCTTGAACGCGAATCCGATGAGCACGAAGGTCACAGCCAGTACTTCGACTCCAGCCATGTCGCCGGACACAGTGATCTTCTCGCCGATGTCCGCGAGAAGAGTCGTTCCGGTGACTCCGTACAGCAAACTCATTCCGTAGAGCATCACCGCCGAGGCGAAAACGCCGAGCAGGTAGTACTTGACGCCTGCTTCGTTGCTCTTGCGATCGCGCTTGCGCCAAGCGGCCAGCATGTACGCGGGAATGCTCAGCATTTCGAGGGCGACGAAGACGCTGACGAGGTCTCGGCTCGAAGCCATGAGAACCATTCCGGTCAGCGAGGTGAGCATCAGCGCGTAGTACTCACCCTGGTAGTAATCCCCTTCTTCGAGGTGATTCTGGGAGAGCAGGACGACGACGTAGCCGGCGATCAGGAACAGAGCCTTCAACGTCAGAGCGAACTCGTCGACGACGTATCGACCGTCGAACATCGAGCGAATCGACTCGTCATGGACCGCGAGCGTGAGAACAGGAACGAGAGCTCCGAGGAGCACGAATCCTGTCAACGAGGCAGTCAGCCACTTCTTCGACTGACTCGTGAACAGATCCACGAGAATCACGATGCAGATACCTGCAGCCAGAACGATCTCTGGCGCGAGTGCGTGATAGTCGATCGTCGGCGACTGCCATTTCGTCGCGACATTGGGCATCGCAGCGAGAACTCCGGCGAGGGACATCGAGAATCAGCCTCCGAAGGCCTTGAGGGACACCTGCACGGCCGGATCGATGATCTTGAACATCAACTGCGGATACACACCGAAGACGACGATCGCCACGAGGAACGGCGTCCACGCGATCCACTCAAAGACGTTGACGTCACGGATCTCCTCGTGGTCATCACCGTGACCGGAGAACTCGGGCTTGGGTTCGCCGAATGCCGTGCGCTGGTAGAGCCAGAGCAGATAGGCCGCTGCGAACACGGTTCCGAGTGCGGCCACCACCATGAACGTGCGGAACGTTTCCTCGGGCAGGCCCTCAGCTGGTGAATACGCCGACAGGATCGCCGGGAACTCGCCCCAGAAACCAGCCAGACCGGGCAGGCCGAGTGACGCCATCGCTGAGAATCCGAGGATCCATCCGAGACGCGGTGCCTGCTTGAGGAGTCCTCCGAGGCGGGAAATCTCGAGCGTGTGGTAGCGCTCCTTCACACTGCCGGCGACGAAGAACAGCATGCCGGTGATCAGACCGTGGGCGACCATGCCGAAGATGGCGGCGTTGAAGCCCATCGGCGTGAGAGTCGAGATACCGAGCATCACGAATCCCATGTGGGCGACCGATGAGAAAGCGATCAACCGCTTCATGTCGGTCTGAGCGAGACATCCGAGCGCTCCGTAGATGATGCCGATCACGGCGAGCAACCCGATCCACGGGGCCCATTCCAGCGCCGCCTCGGGCAACGTCGGAATGGCGATGCGCACGAAACCGTAGGTTCCGAGCTTCAGCAGGATCGCAGCCAGGATGACCGAACCCTGGGTCGGCGCCTGAGTGTGGGCGTCGGGCAACCAGGTGTGGAACGGAAACATCGGAACCTTGACGGCGAAACCGATGAACATGCCTCCGAAGATCCAGATCTGCGCGGACCGACCGATGAGACCGCCGTATTCGGCCAACAGCGGCATCGAGAACGATGCCTCGACTCCGTCGGGCAGCGCACCGCGCACCTTGAAGAACAATGCGATGAACGCCACGAGCATCAATGCCGAGCCGAACATCGTGTAGAGGAAGAACTTGAGCGACGCGTATTGACGCTGTTCGCCGCCCCACACACCGATCATGAAGTACATCGGCAGCAGGACGAGTTCGAAGAACACGAAGAACAGGATCAAGTCCTGAGCGATGAACGTTCCGGCCATGCCCGTCTGCAGGATGAGCATCAGGATCAGGAACGCCTTCGGATTTCCCGGAGACGGAATGTGGTTCCACGAATAGACCATGACGAGCAGAGTCACGACCATCGACAAGATGTAGAGCGGCAGACTCATTCCGTCGAGACCGATCGTGTAATTGCTCGAGATCACCTTGATCCACTCGGTCTCGGCGAAGAACTGCAACTTCTCGGCCTGATCGAAGTCGAACTTCGTCAAGGTGAAGATGCCCACGGCAAGGGTTGCTGCAGCCGTGAGAAGAGCCACGAACTTGTGCAGCTCTTCTTCGGCCTTCGGGATGAACAGCATCACGAGCACGCCTGCCAATGGCAGGAACGTGCCCACGCTGAGCACCCAATTTTGATCACGGAGTACGTCCATGCCGTATTTCCCCTCAGGTATTGATGATGACGAGTATCAGGGCTCCGATGGCCGCCGAGGCGAACAACAGAGCTCCGTATTGGTTGATCTTTCCGGACTGCACCGGGCGCAGTGCTCCACCGGTGCCGCGAGCCGTCGCTCCGGACGCGTTGACAGCGCCATCGACGACTCGTTGGTCGACATTTCGATAGACCCAGCCGGCCACGCTGCGCGAGATCTTGCCTGCAGCGTTGACGATGCCGTCGATGACCGTCTGATTGAACCAGTAGGCACCTCGGGCGATCGGATGCGCGATCGCCCTGACGATGACCTTTTCGTAGAGGGCATCGAGGTAGTACTTGTTCCACAGCAGGGCGTAGCCGCCTCGCAGGATCGGATTGCGCTTGGTGAGTCCCACGAGGAATCCTCGACGACGGGTGTACAGCTGAACGCTGACGAGCCAGCTCGAGACGAGACCGAGGGCGACGATCACGAGCGACAGCGCGGCCTTCGACCACTTGAACTTCGCATGGCTCACCGTCGGGAAATAGCAAGCCGTACCCGGCTCTGGCGCGGTGATGGCACAGCCTTCGCTGGCCTTTTCTTCTGCCTGGGGTGCACGATCGAGAGCTGGATTGAGGATCATCGCCTCACCTGGACCACTCGGCAGGACAGCATCGATGACGACCGCTTCACCACTCGGTTCGACGTACTTCTTGAACCGCTCCCAACTCGACCCGAACGGCGTTGCGTTGGCGAGACCGGCGACGAGAGCCAGCGATGCGAGGATCATCAGCGGCACGGTGATCAACTTGCCGCTTTCGTGCGGACCGTGCGAGCCATGGTCGTCGTGAGTTCCGTGACCGTGATCTGAGTGACCGTGATCTGAGTGACCGTGATCGGCATCCCCGTGATCACTCGCGTGAGCATCGTCGTGATGCTCTCCGGCTGCTGCACCCCGGGGCTCGCCGAAGAACGTGAGATACGTCGCGCGGGTCATGTAGGCGGCTGTCAGGAATGCGCCGGCGAGACCGACGATCATGAACGCGTCGTACCCGTTGTGTCCGACGTTGTCGATGATCTCGTCCTTCGAGAAGAAGCCCGCCAATGGGAAGACGCCGGCGAGCGCGAGTGTGGAGATGATCCACG
>JBDLRO010000106.1:0-9493 GCA_039800025.1 Actinomycetota bacterium
CGCTCGAGGGTCTGCTGGAGATCGATGATGTAGATGTCGTTGCGCTCTCCGAAGATGAAGCGACGCATCTTGGGGTTCCAACGACGGGTCTGGTGACCGAAGTGAACTCGGGCTTCCAGCAACTGGCGCATCGTGACTAGGGCCATGGCATTTCCTCCTGATCTGCGGTTACGGGCACATGTCCACACATGCCCGAAGGCACGACCGCAGAACGGGAGATGCGCTGTGATGGTTCGGTCCAATTCAGACCGCTCGCCAGACTAGCGCCGGTGGGCTCGCCACGGACAATTGCCTCTCAGAGGGGTCTTCGGCAGGTCCAGACCCTGGTGACGACCCTGCCCGCCGGCGTTCCGGGCGGAGGAACGAGACGCGCCGGCGCTCGCCAGCGAACGAGAGAATCTTCCGGGTCGAGGTAGACGGCCTCTCCCCCGGGAACGGTTCGCCGCACGCTCAGCCGAACCTGCGCTGCTGAAGCTGATCCGATTCGTCGACCAGCGAGCACGAACGAACCCGCCACCGCGCCTCGATCCGCGATCACGCCGCCAATCGTGACGAGATGAGTCGAACCCTGGAGGTCGGCGGAATCGGATTCGACAGGTCCGGTGCCGGTGGGTTCGGTGTCGACGGAGGCGAAGGAATCCACTCCGAATCCCAGCGGACCCATTCGAGATCGCGATGACACCGACACCGTGATGTACGGCGATCCAGCCACCATGCCCGAGAAGGTGACCGTACCATCGATCGGAGCGACGACTTCGGCTCCGATCGATGCCGAGAAATCGATGGTTCGATGTCCGGAGCAATAGGGACACGATGGCGCGACGAAGCGGGCTGCGATCGCAGTGGTGACGGGTGGGGTGAGACAACTCGATACGCCTGGTGGAGTCACAGCGAGGAGAGCATCGACAAGCAGTGCGACAACGGTCGACATGTCGACATGTGTGCGCGAACGCGACTGCCTCGGCGACGGTCAGTTGGAGACAGTCAGCCGGAGATCGCCAGCCTTGGACAGTCAGCGCGCCATCGAGACGAAATGAATTCCGGTCACTGCGAGGACTCAGATCCCGGCAGCGGACATCTGCGATCGCAGCATCAAGATCGCCTTCGAGTGGATCTGCGACACGCGACTTTCGGTCACGCCGAGTACCGCGCCGATTTCGGCCAGCGTCATTCCCTCGTCGTAATACAGAGCGACGACCGTTCGTTCTCGTTCCGGAAGGCGGCGAATTTCCGCACGCATCGTCGCTCGCAGTTCACGGTCTTCGATCTGGGCATCGGGGCCGTCATCGGTCGAAGCCGGGAGTTGGCGAGTCTCACCGTCGGATCCGGCCACAACGTGATCGAGGGGACCGACGTTCGAGACTGCAATCGTCGACAACCACCGCTGCAATTCGTCGGCCTGGATGCCGAGTTCAGCGCACAACTCGTCGTCACTCGGGCTGCGTTTCAACTCGTGACTCAACTTGGCCATCGCCGTCTCGATCTGACGGGAGCGAGAACGCACCGAACGCGGAACCCAGTCGAGTGCGCGCAAACCGTCGAGAATCGCCCCCTTGATGCGCGGCACGGCGAATGTCTCGAACTTGAATCCGAGGGATGGGTCGAAGCGATCCACTGCGTCCATCAATCCGAAGACACCCGTGCCGTTCAACTCACTGGTGTCCGCTCCAGCGGGAAGTCCTGCAGCAACTCGACCGGCTACGAACTTCACGAGTGGTGAGTAGTGCACGATGAGTTGATCTCTCGCCTTTTGGTCCTTGTCTTCGACCCAACGCGTCCAAGCGCGCTCGATCGCAGGAGTGGTGCGGGAAGGCTTGTCGTCGGTCTCTGTCATCGTTCGGTCCGGACTCGCCCCCGAACATCACGCTCGGGGATGGGTGCTGGCGTACACAGACCGTAGACGCTCCTTGCTCACATGTGTATATCGCTGCGTCGTGACGACGTCGCTGTGGCCGAGAAGTTCCTGAACCGACCGCAAATCGGCCCCACCGTCGAGTAAGTGTGTAGCAAACGTATGACGCAGTGCATGTGGGTGTGTCGGGTTCGGCGCACGTTCGTCGAGCAGTCGACGAACGTCGCGGGTCCCGAGCCTTCGTCCGCGTCCGTTGACGAAGAGCGCGCCCCCTGATTCCTCGTTGACGACTTCGTGACGAATCGACGACCATTCACCGATTGCCTCGATCGCTGCGCGTGTGAGAGGAACTCGGCGTTCCTTCCCGCCCTTTCCCCAGACGGTGACGATCCCCCTCTTCACGTCGATATTCGACAGATCGAGAGAACAGAGCTCGCTGACGCGAAGTCCGCTTCCGTAGAGGATTTCGAGAACGGCATCGTCTCGTTTGATCCGCCACATCGGATGCCGACTCTCGATGCCGCGCGGTTCGAGAATGTCTTGAAGCTCGGTGCCGTCGAGGACCCGAGGCAGTCTCCCTTCACCCGATGGAGCTTTCAGCGACACAGCCGGATCGGCCTCGATCCGGCCCGTCCGACTCGACCACCGAAAGTACCGACGAAGAGCCGAAGCCTTGCGAGCGATCGTGCGCTTCGCGTACCCCTCGACCGTGAGATGAGTCAGGTACCTGCGCAGCACGAGACGGTCGACCCGAGCCGGACCGCAGTCCGCAGCATCGACGCCGGTCGATTCGACGAGCCCGACGCGAACGCACCATCGAGCGAAGTCTTCGACGTCTCGTCCATATGCCATGCGCGTATTCGAAGAAGCAGCCGTCAATGCGGCGAGGAAGTCGGCGACATCCCAATTCGCCAAGCAAGCGACATCGAGGTCGGCGGAACTCGCAGTGGGCTCGCTTTCGTTCGACATGGGAGCACAGTACCGACCATTTCCCGACTCGTCAGAACGATCTCGGGTCTCGGCAATCGTCAGTCAGGATCCGACACCTTTTCGAACCAACCGGCAGTGCACATCAGCCAGCCGCGCGCTTCGAGTCTGCCGAGCGCAAGTGCGACTTCTCCGAGATCACGGCGCGTGCGAGACACGATGTGATCGAGAGTCATCGGATCGTCGCCGAGCAGTTCGAGAATGTTCGCATCCTCGGACGATGGACGCTGTCGAGGATCGAATTTCGCAACGCGCCGGTGGGACTCGATGCCGAGTACTGCGAGCACGTCTTCGGGCTCGACGGCGATCGAGGCCCCATCTCGAATGAGAAGGTTCGTTCCCTCCGAAGCGCGCGTCGATGTCGAGCCCGGAACAGCCATCACCGTCACTTGACGTTCGAGAGCCGCACGGACCGTGATCATCGAACCACCCGTGATCTTCGATTCGACGACGACGAGAACATCGCACAGGGCGGCAATGATGCGGTTACGAAGAGGGAATCTGAATGCGTGTGGTTCGGTTCCCGGTGGAGATTCCGAGAGCAGCACTCCCCTGCGAGCAACATCGGCCCATACTTCGCCATGTTCGGGTGGATAGACGACATCGAGACCCGATGCCACGACACCGATCGGTCGCCCGACGTCATCGAGCGAGCACGGTGAATCGGCGATGCGCTGAAGAACTCCTCGATGGGCACTGACGTCGATTCCGCGTGCGAGACCCGAGACGACCGCGACCCCATGAGCCGACAGCACATCGCCGAAGTGACGCGCGCACGAACGACCATGTGCTGTCGCATGACGGGTTCCGATGATCCCGACGCGCGGACGATCGAGACACCCGATGTCCCCTTGAACGAAGAGCACTCCCGGAGCCTCCGGATCGTGCGCCAACTGCTGCGGGTACTTCGAGTCTCCGAGAACACAGACATCGAATGATGTATCGCCGACATCCGATGACGAATCACCCCTCGACATCGAATTGCGCCGGGCAACGACGACATCTCGCCAGGTCTCACCGAGACTGCGACTCGATTCTCGGCTCGCGCTCGACGCCAGCAACGCATCGATTGGATTCGTCGGGGTCGACGAATCCGCGCTCCACGATTCGATGGCGATGAGAACGTCACTCGGTCGACGAAGTCGAACGAGTGCACGCAGGCGTCGCGGCGTCATCGATGGCAACGATGCGAGAATCGTCGCCGCAACTCGATCTCTCGCTTCACTGTTCGAATGATCGCGCGTCATCGCGGTCGATGGGATCGAGAGGGTGCAACGCGGGCTCGAAGAGCGAGCGCCGCAGCGATCAACTCGTCACCGATCACGTCGATGTCACCCTGGCGATCTGCAAGAGATCTGGCGACTCTGCGCACCCGGTGAAGTCCGCGTCCCGTCAGCCGACCCGCCTCCAATTCCGTGCGCAACAAGGTGCGGGCGGAATCGTCCAGCGGAGCGAACCGCTCCAAGTCGTCGCCGGACAGGCGCGCGTTGAGAAATCCTTGCCGTTCGAACGCCCGTTTGCGGCTGATCCTCACACGTTCGCGGACGACAGCGGTCGATTCTGCCGCTTCCACACCGAGCAGCTCGTCCACCCCGGGTCGAGAGACGAGAACCCGCACATCGAATCGATCGAGAAGTGGACCGCTGAAACGTCGTCGATACTTCGACAATGCGGTTTCATCGCACTCACACGATCCCGGTCCGCCTCCGCCGCACGGACATGGATTCGTCGCGCCCACGAGAATGAATCGTGCAGGCAACACGGCCCGAGCCTGAGCACGTGAGATGCGCACCACTCCCTCTTCGAGCGGTTGTCGCAAGCCGTCCAGGGTCGATGGCGAGAACTCGCCGAGTTCGTCGAGAAACAGAACCCCGCCATGAGCCAGGCTGACCTCACCTGGACGCATCGACGACGATCCGCCGCCGATGATCGAAATCGTCGTCGCCGTATGGTGCGGCATGCGGATCGGCGGCTCGCGGACGAGTCCTGAACGAGCATTCCACTCTCCATGAGCGGAGCGAATGAGTGTGGCTTCGAGAGCGGTGTCGTCGTCGAGGTTCGGCAGGATTCCTGGAAGGCGCTGAGCAAGCATCGTCTTTCCCGAACCCGGAGATCCGACGAGAAGCAAGTGGTGACCGCCGCATGCAGCGAGTTCGAGCCCGAGACGCGCAGATGCTTGCCCACGAACTTCTGCGAGATCCACTGTCGAGCGCTGATCTGCGACGTCGTCGCTCGTCGTGACGTACCGATCGGGGTCGGGCCATCGCACTCCCTCTCGCAGACATTCCACGACTTGGGCCAGGGACTTCGCGGCGAAGATCTGTGTCGAGTGAACGATGCGAGCTTCGGGCTCATTGGCGATCGGGACGACGATGCCCAACGAGGACCGACGCTTCGATGAATCAGTGCAATTCTCGGCGACATCAATGCTCTGGGATACGTCGTTTCTCCATGACGTGACGAGTGGCGAGGCATCTCGAACCGACATGGCCATTGGTGCGACTCCCTGCACCGGCCGAACGCTTCCATCCAAGGACAATTCGCCGATGAACACCAGATCCTGCGCGCACTCTGCCGGGATCTGCTCGTCGACGACCAAAAGAGCGATCGCAATCGCGAGATCCAACGTGCTTCCGACCTTCTTCTCGGTCGACGGCGCAAGATTCATGGTGATTCGTCGCGTCGGCCAATCGAATCCGCTCGACAAGATGGCAGCGCGCACGCGTTCACGAGACTCGCGACAGACGTCATCGGGCCGGCCGAGAATCGTGAACGACGGCAATCCCGGTCCGATGTGTGCCTCCACCAACACCGGACACCCATTGATTCCCGTGACACTCGCTGACCGCACGCTGCACAGCACTTCGACTCCGATCCGGAACGACCGGTCGCTCGACTGGTCCTCCGAGTGTGTGCGGCACGTGAGCAGTGACGGTGACAGGATCGAGCCAGCTGTTCCTGCGAGAATGAGCGTGTGTTGGTCCGCAGAACATCACATCGCCTCGATGCGGCTCGATTGCTGTCACTCGGTGCTGTTGTCGCCGTCACTTGTGCAGTCGTCGCATCAGGCTGCAGCGATACCAACCGCACGGCAGGTCGATTCTGTGCGGAGCTTCAAGCGCAGCTCCCATCGTTGACCACTACGCCGGCGACATCGAACGATGTCGAAGACCTCGTTCGACGATTCGAAAGACTGAACCGCATGACGCCTCTGGCCATCGAAGAGGAATGGCAGATCGTGACGGATCTCGTCGAATTGGCATCAAATGTGATCCCGAGCGATCCGGCCAGTCGACAAGAACTCGCAGACGCTGCCTACAAGGCGGAAAGGCCAGCTCGCGAGATGACCACATGGGTGGAGGCGACGTGTGGATTCTTGATGCCCGACGTCATCGGCATCGAGGGCAGCCGCTGAATCTTGCGAGGTTGCGGCGCAGTGCGCGCCGAACGATGGAGCGTGTCAGAGAATTTCGCCGCGCTTCAAGATCACCTTGTCGACGAGACCGTATTCTTTGGCCTGCTCAGCGGTGAACCACCGGTCGCGCTCGGCATCGGCTTGAATGCGCTCGAGCGACTGGCCCGAGTGGAAGGACGTGAGTTCTGCCATACGTCGCTTGGTGTAGGCCAATTGCTCGACCTGGATCGAGATATCGGTGGCCTGACCGCGCAGACCAGCGAGCGGCTGATGCATCATGATCCGCGCGTTGGGAAGCGTGTAGCGCTTTCCCTGTGCTCCAGCAGTGAGAAGGAACTGGCCCATCGACGCTGCGAGACCCATGCAGACCGTGGCGACGTCACAGCTCACGAACTGCATCGTGTCGTAGATCGCCATACCGGCTGTGACCGATCCTCCGGGACTGTTGATGTAGAGCCAGATGTCGTTGTCCGAATCTTCCCCTTCGAGATAGAGCAACTGAGCACAGATCTGGTTGGCGATGTCGTCATTGACGTCGGTGCCCAGCATCACGACTCGATTCTTCAGCAATCTCGTGAAGATGTCGGCACGACCTGCACCGTCGGGTGAATCCAGTGCGACGGGCATCGAAGCGGACATCTGCTGGTCGAAGGTCATGGTCCGAGACTACCGGCGGCTCAGCGGGATTGAAGGAGATGCCGAATGGACGGAACGAGCCGGGCAGAATGGAGCGGTGACGCCGAGCAATGACTTTCAGCCCAATGCGAATGAACTCCTCGGCTTCAACAGCGAGTTCGCCTCCTCGTTTCCCGACAAGGGTCTCGCGCTCGTTCCCAGCCGTCACATGGCCGTCGTGACGTGCATGGACAGTCGCATGGACATCTTCCAGATCCTCGGACTCGCCCATGGTGAGGCGCACATCATTCGCAATGCAGGCGGTGTCGTCACCGACGACGTCATTCGCTCACTCGTCGTCTCTCAACGTCGCCTCGAAACCTGTGAGATCGTGCTCATTCACCACACCGACTGCGGACTTCAACGAGTCACTGAAGACGACTTCAAGCATGAGATCGAGTCGGAGTGCGGTGTTCGTCCCTGGTGGGCGCTCGAGTCGTTCCGCGATCCCTATCAGAGCGTGATGCAGAACATCCGGCGCCTCAAACTGAGTCCGTTCATCGTGCACAAGGACGACATCCGAGGCTTCGTGTACGACGTCGACGACGGATTGCTGCGCGAAGCACCCACTGATCGAAGTTGACCGGCGTCAGGCGACTCGCCAATCACATCGAGCGATTGATTCCCGAGAACATCACAGCCACGTTTGCGTTGGGGGTGAACGCGCTCTGAGCTGCGAGGAGTCCCGCGAGTCCCGCAGATCCAGTTGGACTCACGGGAATCCCGGTCGTCTCGACTCCCATCGTCGAGGCGAGAACGACCAAGTCTTCGCCGGCAACGACGACCTCTCCCGAAGTTCGCCTCAGTTGCTCGACGTCGGCGACCCAGTCATATGTCTCGTCATCGAGGATGCCATCGGCGAGTGAGTGCGGCTCGGACTCCCACGGCCACATGTGGGTCGCCCAATTCGCAGCAGGGTTCGTCTCGTGACGCGCGGATGCCCAGGCCCGAGCGAGAGGAGCACACCCTTGCGTCTGGACCGCGTACAGAGGAACATTCATGCCGGATTCACTCAGACCTCGCGAGACCGAAGCAGCAAATGCTCCACCTCCGACTTGAACGAAGACTGCATCGAGAGACGGAGATCCACTGGCCCGTATCTGATCAGCGATCTCCCAACCGATCGTCCGCCCTCCATCGAGACACAGCGCATTCTCGGGTCCCTGCACACTGAACGGAATGGCCCCCGAAGCCACCGCCTCGCGGAAGCGCAGCACGGTCGGGTCACCTGCTGGATCGTCGGGGCGTCGAGGACAGCGGTTCACGCGTGCGCCCAGTTCGTCGAGGATGTCGACAACGACACCTTCGGCCCATTCGGGAATGAAGACGTCGATCGGCCAGTCGACCGCAGCCGCGAGAGTCGAAGCTGCAATTGCTGCATTGCCACATGACGAAATCGCGAGCGCTGGTCGATCGTCGACGAATTTCCACGGTGTCAGACCGAGGTGTTCTGCGATCCTCAGATGCAGAAGAATGGAGAACAAGTGACGCGCCTTCTGGCTTCCCGCGACATTTCCCGTCTCGTCCTTGATCCACACGCCGCCATAGTCCGTGAACCCGAGCGCATCGCTCAACTCTGGTGAGCGGCCATAGGGAGTCATCCAAAAGCCGGTTTCGTCGACGCTCATCACTTCGTCGTCGAGGTCGTTCACCAATCCGACGAGTTCGTCATCTGCCATGCCCCGTGACCGGCCGAAAGCCCACCATGCCATCTGATGACGAAAACGCACGAAGGGATTGTCGTCGAGTTCATCAGCGACGAAAGGACCGCCGTCGTCTTCGAGCAGAAGGACGTGACGACGGTCGCCAGTCTCATGTGGGCAGCGCCACGGCATGAGCGAAGACACGGGCAGTCCTGCTCCGCAGCGAGCACATCGAAATCCGATGATGGCCATGGTGAACGTGTTTCTGCTGGCGAGTGATCAGCCGACGACGCGGCTGTTGAACTCGCCGATCATCTCGTCCCACACCGGGAGGTAGCGACGCAGACCCACCCAGAAGGACTGGTCCCGACGCGCTTCGAACAACTCGAAGGGAGTTCCCTGCTGTTCCACCCAGGTGTAGTAGCCGAGGTTGAAGATGCGATTGCGGTCGCGCTCGGTGCAATCGATCATGTCTTCGGTCGTGATGTGGCCGAGGTGGCGTCCGAACACTTCGGCTGCATCGACAGATGTCATCTCTCCGCCGAATCGCTGTTGCAGAGTCTTGACCCGCGAACTGGGATAGAGGGCTCCTCCATCGGTTGCGACGGTGATGACGGCCTCATCAGGACCGAGGCCGAGCAGTTTGGACGTCTTGATCGCAGCGAGTGTGTTGCAGATCGAGGAGAACCCGAAGTGAGTGAGAGCGTCGATGAGCTCGGGTGACAAACCTTTGCGCTCGGCGAGAAATGCCTGACCCGCAGGAGTGTTGAACAGCACGTCGAGCTCGTCGGTTGCATGATCGCTGATCGCGCACACGACATCGGTGTTCGTCACGTTGTGGATCAACGGAATGTGCTTGTCGCCGATTCCTTGGATGTTGTGCTCGCCGAATCCGTTTTCGAGCATGGTCGGGCATTCGAG
>JBDLRO010000107.1:0-2590 GCA_039800025.1 Actinomycetota bacterium
TCACTCCGGCGATGGTCCGAACGCTGATCGGCGCCGAACATCGGCAACATGGCTCTCAGTTCTTCAGGACGCTGTCGCTCCTTCCCGCTCTGATCGGTGCATGGCGCCACCGAGGAGGGGGGATCTCGTGCAGTACGACCGCGCATGCCTATCGCTTCGTGGACCTGGACGTCCTGAGTGCAGCCCACCTATCCAATGGCATCGAGCGACGGCCGATCAGCATGACGCAGCTCGGACGCGCCCTCGTCGACACCGAACTCGATCCTCTGGTCAAGGCGCTGTTCGTCTTCAACGGCAATCCCCTCGTGGCACTCCCCGAGGCGGGAATCGTGCGACGCGGCCTCGAGCGAACCGACCTGTTCACAGTTGTGTCCGAACAGTTCATGACGGACACTGCTCGCTACGCCGACGTCATCTTTCCGGCCTGTACTCAGGTCGAGCAGGACGACGTCGTTGCAGCATGGGGTCATCTCCACATCGGCTGGAATCACAAGGCGATCGAGCCCATCGGAGACAGCGTCCCGAACACCGAATTGTGGCGGCGGCTCTCACGCGCCATGGGTTTCACGGACCCCGAATTGTTCGCGACCGACGCGGAATTGTGGGAGCAATGCCTCGTGGGCATCGATCTCGAGACGTTGCAGCGAGACGGCGTGGTTCCCATGCCCATCGATCGGGAGGCATTGCCCTTCGCAGACGGATATCCGACAGCGGATGGCCGCCTCGCATTCGCGAGCGACATCTGGGACGAACTCGGACTCGGACGGTTGCCGGTGTTCCAGCCGCCGACCGAGGGCTCCGGCTCGCGCTATCCCCTGTCGTTGATGTCACCCAAGATTCATCAGAGGTTCCTCAACACGTCCTATTCGCAATCGCGATCCCACACGGCCCCAGAAGGCGGTCCGTATTGCGAGATGCATCCGATCGATGCCGTTCATCGGGGGATCTCAGATGGAGATCCCGTCGAGGTATTCAACGATCGGGGTCGCCTGCGGACGTCGGCCCGAGTGTCGACATCGTCTCGATGCAGACCTGGTGTCGTCATCGTTCCATTCGGCTGGACGAGCGGTCACCACATCGATGGCCTCACCGTCAACGAACTCACGAGCGACGCGCATGCCGATTTCGGAGGCGGAGTCGCCTTTTACGACACTGACGTCGACGTCGTGCGAGTCACCTGATCCATCGAATCTCATCGAGATTTGTCACGCTGATGGCTGCTCGGATTCGACGAGCATGTCGCTGATGATCGACGCAATCTTCCACACCCCGTCGATCCTGACGAGGCTGTAGCCATCGAATGCGGGGACAGGCTCACGATCCCGATATTGGATGAAGAACTCCTGGTTGACGACTGCCGCATCGCCAACGATCGTCGTCGAGCGGGGTCCTGGAATCTCCGTGTAGCCCTCATCCGAGAGTCCGTCGCGCATCTGGTGGAGGACGTACGCATCGAGATCCATCACGGTGATCTCCGGATCCTCGGGGAACACTCTCAGGGCCAGCACGCTCGGCTGTGTGAACAGGGATCTGAATTCGGACCACGCAGGTTCGCCGCCCGCGGCGAAGGAGATCAATTCGTATGATCGATCGACGACGTCCTCGGGTGACATGTCGTGTGGATTCATAGTGCAGCCTTTCTTCGAGTCGTGCGCTTGGGAGAATCAGTCACAGGGCGATCGACCAGATCCAAGACTTCGGACCGGATGTCGCTCTGCAGCGACGCCAATGAGGACGAGGGCGACCTTCCGTATCCAACGAACAATCCGGACCCCTCCACGATCGAGGTCACGAGAGCTGCCCGACGTCGTGCTCGGTGCACTGTCAGATCACGGTTGATCTCGCGCAACATCGCTGCGACGAACGTGATCAGCTCGTCATAGATCGAGTTCATCGTCTCACGAGCTTGTCGATCATGCGAGCTCATCGCCCACAAATGCCAGAACAATGCCTGGTCCGCTTGGAAGTGCGAAGACAGCCAGAGATCGAGCACGGTCTCGAAACGCCGACGTGGATCATCGATGGAGTCGATTTCCGAGAACAAATTCTCCTTGAACGATTTCGCGCGCCTTTGGAAGACAGCATCGAGCAGCATTGCTCGCGTCGGCAGGTAGTACTGCAGATTGCCGACACTCATACCAACTTTCTGAGCAACCGCTCGAACGCTCAGCCCTTCGGAACCCTGGCGCTTCAAGATCTCCTCGGCTGCATCGAGAACCTTCTCCAGACGCAGATCTCCCTTGGATCTCTGCACTGCTCGGTCGTGCGACGCCGGCGGATGACGCGTCATGGTCGAATCTCCATTCTTCAAACCTACCCTTGACACGAATAGGTCAATGACCTAGAAATCTTGAATGTCCACATACGACCCATTCACACGCGGACCGCATCCAGTCGGTGTGCGCTCCGAGGCCTGGCTCGACTCGAAACGAGACAGGGAGCTCCCCGTCGAGATCTGGTACCCCGCGACAGCGGAACATGCGGGAGCCGATCTCGATCCCCGGACGCAGGACTCATTCACTGCCGTGTGGACTGCCGGTGACACCGCGGAACCCCCACTCGTGAAGCAACCAGCAGTACGAGATGCATC
>JBDLRO010000108.1:0-2774 GCA_039800025.1 Actinomycetota bacterium
TACATCGGATTCGCGTCTCGCTTTCGAGACTGAATCGCAATCTGGATGTTCACGATCTGGATGTTCACGATCTGGCTGTTCGTGACTGCCGTTAGCGTGATCTCGTGACGATCGATCCGAACATGATTGCAATCATCGGCGGAGGAAACATGGGCACGGCTCTCGCTCAGGGTCTGCTCGAAGCGGGCATCGTGTCGGCAGCCGATCTGGTCATCGTCGAACTGAACGCCGATCGACGCGAGCGTCTCGCAGAGCTGTTGCCCGGAACTGTCATCGTCGACTCGATTCAGCCCTGCCGCGCAGCTGTCATTGCCGTCAAACCACCCGATGCGCGAGCGGCTGCGTCGGCAGCTGTCGCTGCAGGAGCCAAGCGCATCGTGTCGATCGCAGCCGGAGTGACGGTTTCCGCCCTCGAAGCGGCATGTGGTCCGGGAGTCGCAGTCATTCGCTCGATGCCGAATACACCCACACTCGTAGGTGAGGGAGTCACGGCGATTGCGGCAGGTTCATCGGCAACCGATGACGATCTCGTCTGGGCCGAGAAGGTTCTCGGAGCAGTTGGCCTCGTGGTCCGCGTCCCCGAGGACAAGATCGACGCCATCACCGGTGTCACGGGAAGTGGCCCGGCATATCTGTTCTTGATCGCTGAGGCTTTGATCGATGCAGCGGAGGCGGTTGGCCTCGACAGGTCGCAGGCCGACGTTCTGGTCCGACAGTTGTTCGTCGGCTCGGCGGCATTGCTCGCACGTGGTGACGACCCTGCTCAGTTGCGGGCAAGTGTCACCTCGCCTGGGGGAACCACCGCCGCGGGAGTTGCAGCACTCGAGGCGGCGTCGGTTCGCGAGGCGATTCGGGCTGCAGTTGAAGCAGCCACTGCTCGCAGTCGAGAACTCGGCCAGCAGAAATAGTCAGTGGCTCTGCCACGAGAACCCCTCTGTGAGGGGCGTTCTCTGCACTCTGCAAGAGGATTTTTTCTGCCGTGACACTTTTCATTTGGCGCTCGACCTGTCTAGTGTGAGCCGTAGGTCACAAGACCTCTGGCTGATCTTCAGCTTGGGTACGCGCCTCACAAGGCAGCGACTGAGGGCCGGTGCCATCGGGGGGTTGGCACCGGCCCTTGTACGTCCGGGCTGAAGGTGCGGGTGAGGATCCGCATGAAGTTCTCATCGCTCCTCGTCGAGCAGAGGTGAACTCGATCGATCGCTGACACACTGATCGACGTGGATCACGAGTCAACGTCACATGTCACCGATGGATCGACACGGCCGGGTCACAGCACGGTGACCTTCCTGTCCGACCTCGGTTCTGCGAGCGAACATGTCGGCGTCGTCAAAGCCATTCTGCGCGAGCTCGCACCCGCTGTCGCAGTGATCGATCTCGTGCACGATCTGCCGCCGTTCGATGTGCGGGCAGCATCGCTGTCACTCGCGCGCGCCGTCGCCTATGTGAACGCTGGCGTGATCATCGTGGGAGTCGATCCCGGTGCGGGAGGTGATCGCCGACTCATTGGCGTCGAAGTCGGCGAAGGAGCGGGAATCTTCCTCGGTCCGGACAACGGCGTCCTTGCCCCTGCGGTGGCGATCGCCGGTGGAGCAGGTCGTGCAGTGGTCCTCGACGACGAGCAGTTCCACCAGGACGCGCCCGGCTCGACGTTCGCTGTGCGCGACGTGTTGGCTCCTGTTACCGCTGCGCTGTGCAATGGTGCAGACCTGTTCGACGTGGGCACTCCGATCGATGTGGACACGTTGATGCCCGGGGTCATTCCGATCCATCGTGAAGAGAATGGCACAGTCATCAGCGAGGTGATCTGGGTGGATCGCTTCGGAAACTGTCAGCTCAACATCAGCCGTGACGACCTCGAACAAGTGTGGGGCGACGCGGTCGACCGGGTGCGAGTGACACTTGCGGGTAAGGCTGGAGGGAGCGCTGGCGGAAGTGTCACTGGGAGCACAGTGCGCAATGTCGCGATCGTCCACAGTTTCACGGAACTCGGGCAAGGTGCTCTCGGGCTCGTCATCGATTCGGCAGGCCTGCTGTGTCTGGCTGTCGACAGAGGTTCGGCGAGTTCCGACCTCGGTATCGGCGAAAGTGAACAAGTCGTCCTCTCTCGTGCCGGTGACGACAGTTCCGACCGACAAGGTTCGTCGGGGACCACAACCTCAGTTGCACCGCCAACTTCCCGACGATGAACCCGCCTATGAACCCGCTGGTGAATCCGACGATCAACTCGACGATCTGGGCCGATCACCTTCTGGACTAGGGTGACCCTGTGCGACCAGCGACAACCCTGACGATGGCCCTCTTGTTGGCGGCGATCTTCGTTGCAGGAATCGTGTCGTTGCTGCGTTTGTGACACCGGGGGTCTCGACATGAATCTGGCTTCGATCGTCGATCCGCACGATGCGGATGCGCCGGCCATCATCAGCAGGGGGCGAGCGACGTCGTACGGCGAACTGCGCCATCAGATCGAGGCGTTTCGCGGGTCGCTCATGCAGATGGAGATCAAACCCGGTGACCGTGTGGCGATGCTGTGCGGTAACGGCCGTTGGTTCGTGGTCGCCTACTTGGCCACGGTCGGAATGGGAGCGATCGCCGTTCCGTTGAATCCGCTCAGCCCGACCCCGGAACTGGAAGGCGAACTCGAAACAGTCGACCCGATTGCGATTCTCGTCGAGGCATCGGGCGTGTCGTCGTTCTCGGCAGTCGACCGCAGCAAACTCGTCTCGCTGCGCCAGATCATCATCACCGATGAGAACAGCGCGGATGCAGTGCGC
>JBDLRO010000109.1:0-7840 GCA_039800025.1 Actinomycetota bacterium
GACCATTGAAAGCAGTGCTCCTCGACCAACATCTGATCGCAGGGATTGGGAACATCTACGCGGACGAGATCCTCCACCGAGCACGTTTGCACCCGTTCCGCATCGCCGCGTCCCTCGATACACGTTCCGCGCGTCGCCTCTTCGACGCCATCGTCTCCATCCTGGGCGAAGCTGTCGAGTCGGGGGGATCGACCTTGCGCGACGCCCGTTACGTCGATGTTTCCGGATCCGGAGGCTCCTTTCAAGAACATCATCGGGTGTACGGGCGTGCCGGCGAGCCCTGTTTGTCGTGTCGTCGAGGCCGGATCGCCTCGACCCGCCTCGCAGGACGTGCAACATGCTGGTGTCCCCGGTGTCAACCCCCGCCTCGCCCAGGGACGTGAGTCCGGCTGGGGCGACCGGGTCGACCGACTGCTCGTTGAAGTAGGGTCGAGGAGTCGTGTTCCTCAAGTCGCTGACCCTCAAGGGATTCAAATCCTTCGCCGACGCAACGGTTCTCGATCTGGAGCCGGGCGTCACTGTCGTCGTCGGTCCGAACGGTTCGGGTAAGTCCAATGTCGTCGACGCAATTGCCTGGGTGCTCGGTGCCCAGGCACCGAGCGCGGTGCGAAGTCAGAAGATGGACGATGTGATCTTCGCCGGAACGGCGAAGCGACCAGCCCTCGGTCGAGCAGAGGTGACGCTGACCCTCGACAACTCCGCGGGACTTCTGCCTCTCGATGTCTCCGAGGTGAGCGTGAGTCGAACTCTCTTTCGCACGGGGGAGAGCGAGTACGCGATCAATGGGGTCGCATGCAGGCTCCTCGACGTTCAGGAACTTCTCTCCGATGCCGGTGTCGGACGCCAACAGCATGTGATCGTCAGCCAGGGGCAGATCGACGCAGTGTTGAATGCGCGTCCAGAAGACCGTCGATCGATCATCGAGGAAGCGGCGGGCGTTCTCAAGTATCGCAAGCGCAAGGAGAAGTCCGAACGGAGGCTTGAGTCGACCGAAGCGTCGCTCTTGCGCGTCCAGGATCTGTTGCGAGAGGTACGCCGCCAATTGCGACCGCTCGAGCGTCAAGCCGATGCGGCCCGCCGCCACGGTGATCTCGTCGCCGAACTCAACACGTTGCGCATCTTTCTCGCTGGTCGGGAAGTCGCATCGTTTCGCTCACGGCTCGAGAATCTGCACGGGGACAGGATCCGTTTCCAGACTCGTGAGGACGAGCTTCGCCAGACGCTCGCCGATCTCGACACGCGAATCCTGGCCGCCGAAGCAGAACTGACCGCACGCGGCGACAGCGGCCTGAGTGATGAACTCGTCAAGGTCGAACAGTTGCGTGAACGTGCCCGTGGCATCTCGATGCTTCTCGTCGAACGCCGTCGGTCCCATGAGCGCGATCGCGGGCACCAGATGGACGCGGGAGTCGTCGCCAACCTCGAAGCGGATGCTGCTCGTCTGCGTGAGGAACTCCTCGAGGCCGTCGCCGCCACAGAACGCCTCGAACCGGAAAAGACCGAATTGGCCGATGATGAGGCAACATTCGAACTCGAGAGAAACGCCGCCGTCACATTGTTCGATCGGACGTCGGCGTCGACGTCCGCTGCGAGCGCGGCTGCCGAGGTGCGGGGTGAGCTGAGATCCCTGCGGGCTTCTGTCGAGGCGGCAGAGTCCGAGGTGAGGCGCCATCAGATCCGAATCGAAGGTCTTGGAGAGCGCGAGACCAGACTCGAATCAGAAGTCGACCGCCTCCGCAGCGAGTGTGCGCGAGCCCAAGAAGTCGAAGTACCTCTCGTCAATGAGGTCACCGAAGCCGAAGCGCGCCGTCTTGCCGCCGAGGGGGAACTCGAACGCGCCCTGGCAGATCGTCAGGCAGCGCAGGCGGAGTCGACCCGTTGGCAGGCGCGAGTCGAAGCGCTCCAACTGGCTCTGGACACTGCCCGCGCTCGCGCCGGAGCCGAACAACTCCAAGACGTCGATGGATTCATCGGAACGCTTCTCGATCTGATCGAGATCGATCCAGGTTGGGAGTCCGCTGTCGAGGCCGCCCTCGGTGAGGCGCTTGCTGCGGTCGTCGTCGAGTCTCCAGACGTCGCTCGACGCGCTCTTGGACGGCTCAGGGGATCGGCTGCGAGCGGAGCCGTGATCGCACTCGGCGCCCGAGCGGACATCGTGGTGGCCGGGCTCACCCCGGCAGGTGCGCAGAGAGTGCGCGACCACGTTCGGTCGAATCGCAAGGACGTGTCGGATCTTCTCGACCTGCTCCTCGCCTCAGCTGTCCGTGTGAACGACTGGTCGGCTGCAGTCGATGCAGTGATGGGCGATCCGCGACTCGTGGCTGTCACATCGGAAGGTGACCGATTCACGACGACCGGGTGGAGAATCGGCTCGGCCGGAACCGGAGCGACTGCGGCGGCACTCGAGGATGCCGTAGCTCGAGCCGAGGCGGCTCGTGTCGAACTCGAACGACGTGAAGCGGTCGTCCAGCGCGCCCAGACCGAAAGCAACGTGGCCCGCCAGCAGGAAGCCGATGTTCAGAAGAGATTGGACTCGAACGACTCCACCTTCACTGCGGCATCTGAGGCGTTGGCGCGCGCTCAGAGCGAACGACGAGAAGCCACGAACGAACTCGAAGGCCTCGAGCCGACGTTGGCCGAACTCGACGAGCGGCTCGCTCGTCTGCGTGCTCGAGTCAATGAGCTCGAAAGCCTTCTTCCCTCGCTCGAACAGGACGAGCAGGCCGAAGAAGAGGCTGTACGAGCGCACGGCGAAGCCCGGGCAACTCTCGATGCGAAGGCAGCGCTCTTGTCCGGGCGTCGACGAGACCTCGAAGTTCGTGAGGCCGGACTAGCCGAACGTCGACAGTTCATCGAAGAGCGACTTGCAGAAGCCGAGCATCGACTCGACGCCGACTCACAAGCCCGTGCAGAGGCCAGTCAGCTCCGTGAGCGACTCGAGCGAATCCTCGCGGTGACGGAACGGCTCGGAAGCATCGTCGACGGACATCGTCAGACGATCGAAATTCGCCTCGCGGAACTGCACGAAACTCGCCGCCGTCAGAGCGATGAGGTGAGAGCTCTCGCGACCATTCTCGATGAGATGCGCAGATCCCGATCGGCGTGCGAGCGCGAGCTCGAAGAACTGAGGGAGAGGTCGCGCAGGACGGAAGTCGAAGAGGCCGAGGTGAAGCTTCGTCTCGAAGGCACGGTCGACATGCTCCGACGCGAACTCGACGTCGAACCCGAAGTCGCAGAAGCCACGGAGATGCCGGCGGTTCCAGAGGGCGTGACTCACTCTGCTCGGGTCAGGGATCTGGAGCGAGAACTCAGATTGATGGGGCCGATCAATCCGCTCGCTCTCGAGGAGTTCAACGAACTGCAGGAGCGGCACAAGTTCCTCGAAGAGCAGCTGGAAGATGTTCGCAGCACTCGTCGCGAGCTGATGAGAGTCATCGCAGCCATCGACACCGAAATCCAGTCGGTGTTCGCAAGTGCTTTCGCGGACGTGAGCAGCAATTTCAGCCAGTTGTTCGCGGGCCTCTTCCCTGGTGGGACCGGTCGGCTGCAGCTCACCAATCCCGATGATCTCTTGAACACCGGTATCGAGGTCGAGGCCAAGCCAGGCGGCAAGAACGTGAAGAAGCTCAGTCTGCTCTCGGGCGGAGAGCGCAGCCTCACAGCGCTCGCATTCCTCTTCGGAGTCTTCCGCAGTCGACCATCCCCGTTCTACGTCATGGACGAAGTCGAAGCAGCGCTCGACGATGTGAACCTGCACCGTTTCTTGGGGCTCATTTCCGAGTTCCGCCGCGAGGCCCAGTTGCTCATCGTTTCCCACCAGAAGCGGACCATGGAGGCGGGGGACAGCCTCCTCGGAGTGAGCATGCAGCCGGGGGGCTCTTCCAAGGTCGTGACCGAACGCTCGACGGCCATTGCGGGAGGCGGAGCTGCATGAACGCTCAGACGGTCATCCTCGTTCTCCTCGCCGTCACGCTCGTGTTCGGCTTCGGAGTCGTCATTGCAGCTCGTCGACGGGGGGATCGCCCGACCGTGTCGACGCGGATCGACGGCAGCGCGATCGCTTCCTCCGGTGGTCGTCCGTCGTCGATCCGCGACCGATTGAGTCGAACGGCCGGGGTCTTTTCGACGTCGCTCGGCGGTATTCGGCAGAGATCGGGCATCACACGTGAGACTTGGGACGACCTCGAAGCCATGCTGTTGCGCGCCGACGTGGGCGTGAGGGTCACGAAGTCCGTACTTCAGGACCTGCGCAGTCGCGTCGACGCGAAGGAGATTCGCGACGGAGAAGAACTCGTGTCGGCTGTACGGATGGCCTTGACGGAAACGCTGCTTCGCGGATCGCGGACGATGTCGTTCGGAACCGTCGAGTCCGGGCGAATCGACGTGTGGCTGTTGGTGGGTGTGAATGGCGTGGGAAAGACCACGACAGTGGGCAAGTTGGCCGCTCAGCAGGCGGGATCCGGTCGCAGAGTTCTGCTCGCTGCAGGTGACACCTTCCGAGCTGCAGCAGCCGAGCAGTTGGAGATGTGGGGCGAGCGCACTGGAGTCGACGTGGTGCGCGGCAGCGAAGGCGGCGACCCGAGCTCGGTGGTCTTCGATGCGATTCAGCGCGGTGCATCACGCGACTACGACTTGATCATTGCTGACACCGCAGGTCGTCTGCACACCAAGTCGAACTTGATGGAAGAACTGCGCAAGGTTCGTCGAATCGCAGATCGTGAGCCGGGTTCGGTGACGGAAGTGCTTCTCGTCATCGACGCGACCACCGGGCAGAACGGGCTCGCGCAGGCGCGTCAGTTCGCCGAGGCCGCTGGTGTCACAGGAGTCGTTCTCACCAAGCTCGATGGGTCGGCCAAGGGCGGGATCGTTTTCGCCATCGAATCGGAGCTCGGGTTGCCGGTGAAGTTCGTCGGTGTGGGTGAAACCGTCGGCGACCTCGTGCCCTTCGACACCGATGAATTCGTCTCGGCGCTCTTCGACGTGTGACAACCTGGGAACTTCACAGACTCAAAGGACGTCCAAACGACATGATCCCGTCTTCAGGAACCACGCTGCGCCGATCGTTCGCCTTGATCGCCGTCTCGACTCTCTCGCTCACCGCATGTGGCGGCGGGAGCTCGGCCGAGCCGCCCATTCTTCGGATCTTTGCTGATGCTCCACTCGAGCGAGTCGCCTCCTTCGAAGGTGGCGACGCCCCAATAGAAGGAGACGGCGCGACGGAGGGTCTGAACAGCAACGCCGAGGGATCGACAGGCAGTTCAGCAGGATCCGACATGACGATGTTGGCGAACATGCGATTCGAACTCGCGGCCGAACTTCCCGAACTCGACAGTTCCGCCACCGCATATGTCATCGAACAAGGTGAACCGTCATCGGGCGATGTCGAGATGCTGCTGCGAATCTTCGGCATCGAGGGGCAGATCGAGGCGCAGTCGGCGCAGATGGGCGGGGGATACTTCGCGGGTTCGATGGATGGGAGTCAGCCCTCGATCTTCATCGGCGGCGACGCACTTCATTTCTGGAACTACTCGCCCCCCATGACGGAGACGATGGTGGATCCGGCATGTGTCGAGACATCCGAGATCACGCCCGTCGCTCCTCCGACGCCCGTGACCGATTCGGTCGCAGTCGCTGACACCGAGGCACCTCAGCCGGGTGTCGAGTCGCAGGAAGTCGAAGAGGAAGAACTCTGCCCAGATGGTGGACTCCCTCAAGATGTGCCCACCGAAGATGAAGCTCTCTCGATGTTCTCCGACCTCATGTCGGACATCGGCGTCGATCTCGATGCTCTCGAAGTCGAGGTGTTCTCGGACTCCTATGGATCGAGCGTGACCGGATTCTTGAAGGTGGGCGGGGTTCGCAGCCCCCTCTCGTGGAGCGTCAGTTACGGCGAGGGGAGCCGCGTCGTGTGGGCTGGGGGTGTTCTTGCTCCCGTCGACGAACTGGCCGATTACGGGCGAATCGGGACGTCGGCCGCGCTCGATCGACTCAATGAGCAGCAGTCCTCCTTCGTGGACCAACTGACGGGCACCCCGGAGGATCTCGCAGCGGCGTCGGGAGGAGCCGGGGGGAACGAGATCGTGATCCCGATCGTGGCCGTCGAAGAAGAACTGGTGATGCTCTACGGCGTCGATGGCTCCGTCTATTTGGTGCCTGGTTACGCGTTCCTTGCCGATCCCGATGAGTTCGGATACGAGCCGCGCTACACCGTGTCGGCGATCCCGGACGAATACATCGAGACAGTCGACGCTGGTCGATCCGCCGAGGACCCGTCGCTAGGAGTCAGCGAACCGGGAGAGGGTCAAGGAGTTCCCGGTGACGACATCTCCGATGGAGAGACTGCCGGAGAGACTGGTGAAGTCGACATGGAAGAGATCACCAATGAAGAGGCCAATACCCTTCTCGGAATGAGTGAACAAGAAGCGACGTCGACTGCTGAGGCCAATGGATGGGTCGTGCGGATCGCTGCTCGTGACGGAGAGCAATTCGCTCTCACAATGGACTACAACCCGAAGCGGGTGAACCTCACCGTCGACAACGGCGTGGTGAGCGACGTGTTCATCGGTTGACCGAGATGTTCGATTCACTTTCTCAGCGTTTCGACGGGATCTTCAAGAAGATCCGCGGCAAGGGCCGACTCAGTCAAGCCGATGTCGATGAAGTGCTGGCGGAGATCCGCACCGCGCTCCTCGAAGCCGACGTCAACGTCGATGTCGCGCGTGCGTTGATCGACAGGATTCGCGCTGGAGCCGTCGGCATCGAGTCATCGAAAGCACTCGATCCGAGTCAGCAGGTCATCAAGATCGTCAACGAAGAGTTGACCGCGATTCTTGGTGGCGAGACACTGAAGATCAGTTACGCGAGTCGTCCTCCGACGGTCATCTTGATGGCAGGCCTCCAGGGTTCCGGAAAGACGACGACGTCGGCCAAGCTCGCTCGCTGGTTCAAGTCTCAGGGTCGTCATCCACTTCTCGTCGGAGCGGATCTTCAACGGCCTGCAGCCGTGGAGCAATTGCGGACTCTGGGTGCTCAGATCGACGTCCCGGTCTTCAGCGAGACGAGCAATCCTGTGAAGGCCGCTGCCCGCGGTCTCGCTGAAGCTCGTCGCTTGGGCAAGGACGTCTTGATCATCGACACTGCCGGTCGTCTTGCGATCGATCAGGAAATGATGGAGCAGATCCGCAAGATCTCGAAGGAAGTGTCGCCGAACTACACCTTCCTCGTCGTCGATGCGATGACAGGCCAGGACGCCGTCACGGTGGCTCGAGCTTTCCACTCGACGCTGTCGATCGACGGAGTGGTCCTCACGAAACTCGACGGCGACGCCCGTGGTGGTGCAGCCCTTTCGGTGAAGGAGGTCATCGGGCGGCCGATCGCCTTTGCCAGCACCGGCGAGAAGCTCGATGCATTCGAGCAATTCCATCCGGACCGCATGGCGAGCCGCATTCTCGGAATGGGTGACGTGCTCACCCTCATCGAGCAGGCAGAAAAGGCTTTCGAGAAGGACCAGGCAGAAAAGGCGGCAGCGCGGCTTCTCGAAGGTGAGTTCACACTCGACGACTTCCTCGAGCAACTGCAATCGCTCAAGAAGATGGGTCCACTCGGCGGTCTCATGGGCATGCTGCCCGGGATGCCCAAGGAGTTGAAGAACGCGCAGATCGGCGACGACGATCTGAAGCCGGTCGAGGCGATCATCCGATCGATGACTCCCGAGGAACGCCGTCAGCCGGAGATCATCAATGGAAGTCGCCGCCAGCGGATCGCGACCGGAAGCGGCCGTTCGGTTGCCGAGGTCAATCGTCTCGTGAAGCAGTTCGCCGAGATGCAAAAGATGATGAAG
>JBDLRO010000110.1:0-7423 GCA_039800025.1 Actinomycetota bacterium
CTCAGTGGAACCCGCTACGTCTCGCGGAGGATTTCGCAACACTGCACAATCTGTCCGGTGGTCGGGGACTTCTCGGAGTCGGGCGCGGCACAGTGCCTCGTGAAGTACTCCATCTGAACGAAAAGGGCGTGTCGATCGGATCACACGACAATCCGGAGAAGTCCGCTGACGACGAAATGAATCGAGAGGTCTTCGAGGAGTCGATGGAGATCATTCGGCGGGCTCTGAGCAGTGAGACGTTCTCTTTCTCGGGCAGGCATTTCCAGATTCCTCTCGAGGGAATTCCTGATCGGGGCAGCACAGTTCAGCATCTGACGCTCGTTCCCCGTCCCCTCCACCCGTTCGAAATCTGGCAAGCCGTGACCAGTCCGCCCACTCTCGACTACGTGGCTCGAGTCGGACACTCGGCAGTCTTTTGGAATCAGCACTTCAGTTTCATCAAGAGGTTCTGGGACTCGTACGCCGAGAAAGCGGAACGCGAGACAGGTTCAGCACCGGCACCGGGTGCGAAGAGGATGTTGGTTCTCTCAGTTCGAATCGAAGACTCATACGAGCGAGCCATCGAGTCCGCAACTCCGGGTCACGACGAGTTCTGGAAATTCCTCGGCCCATACGGGTGGAGCAGGGGATACATGGGAGCCGATGGTCGGCCTGCGAAGCCAGGTTTGATTCCCACGCTCAGCGAGTCGATGGAGAACAAGACAATCCTGCTCGGGACTCCCGAAATGGTCGCTCAAGGGATTCAGTTCTACAAAGACCTGCTGGACATGGACTACGTCACCATTTTTCCGCACATGATCGGAGATTCCTACAAGAAGGCCGATGAACAGATGGCGCGATTCATGCATGAAGTCATGCCGCTCGTGAGTTGAGGCAACAGTTTCTTCTCATTTCCACAGTTGATTGCGCTCGGCGACCTGGCGGAGCGTGTGTGCTTCATCCGTCATGATCCCGTCGACTCCGATATCGATCAGGTGCTGCATCGTCTCTGGATCGTCGATCGTCCACACATGAACTGGCAATCCCATGGCTTTCGAACGGGCCATTCGATTCGACGTTGCGATCTGCACGATGGATTGGCGAGGAGGAATCTGAATACATGACGGTCCCTGCACAGGGATACCGAGTAGCCACAGCGCTACTTCGCGAGGACTGGCGCTGGTGCACACCCTCGAACCGAAAGCTGCTCTGATTCTCGTCAGTCTGCGATGACTGAACGAGCCGACACAGACTCGGTCCAAGGATCGACTTCGATCGAGGAAATCGATCAAGACATCGACACAGGCGTCGGACTTGGCATCGATGTTGAACATCGCCTCGGGCAGGGCCTCGAAGAGTTCGGCCAGGAGGGGCACCGGCTCCCGTTCGTCGATGAGGGATCGGGCCACCTCTTCTTTCGTCATTGCAGAAATGTCCCGATCGACACCACACGTGCGCATCAGATTCGGATCGTGGAACGCAACGAGATGTCCGTCATTGGTGACCTGAACATCTGTCTCGAGATACCTGAAACCGACATCAGCCGCCGCTACAAAGGCGGCAAGGGAGTTCTCCGGAAGACTCTTGAATCCTCCACGATGTGCGAAAGCGACAAAGGAGTCGTCGGTGTGAGGATCGAGAAACGGGTGATGGTGCCGAAGCTTCATGAGGAAATACAGATGATCGTTGAACGACGATGGAACGCCGTCCCGTGAACGCATCGAAAGTACGATCTTTGCATGTGGCAAAGCATCGAGTCTTCTCGGCTCAATGGATCCCCGCTTCTGGTACCGCTGGCGGGACAACTGTGGTCGGATGGTGAACTGCGGGAGATTCGCTCGCCCTACGACGACTCCTTGATCGCTTCGGTTCCTCTCGCCAGATCTGCAGATGTCGAGCGGGCAGTCGCATCGGCGCGTGGGGCCTTGAAGAGAGGTCTGGCAGCTTGGGAGAGGGCTGACATCCTCGATCGGGCGGCCCGATGTCTGATGGAGAACCGAGAAGATTTCGCTCGGATCGTCTGTGAGGAGAGTGCGAAGCCGATCAGGACTGCTCGTGTCGAGGTCGATCGAGCGGTGTCGACGTTCCAGTTCTCAGCCGCAGAAGCACGAACTCTCGCTGGTGAAGTCGTTCCCATGGATGCGTCGACCAGTGGGGCAGGTCGTCTGGGTTTCACTTTGAGGGTTCCGATCGGAGTGATCGGAGCGATCGCCCCGTTCAACTTTCCCTTGAACCTCGTTGCTCACAAGGTCGGCCCTGCAATCGCCGCGGGCTGTCCCGTCGTGCTGAAACCCGCCAGCCAGACTCCTTTGACGTCGATTGCGCTGGCAACCATGTTGATCGAGGACTGCGGACTTCCCATCGATTGGATCCATGTCGTACCAGGACCGGGATCCGAGATCGGAGATGCTCTCGTCGATCACCCGGATATCGCTCTCGTGACCTTCACGGGGTCACCTGATGTCGGATGGTCGATTCGCAGTCGAGCTCCGAAGAAGAGAGTCGGCTTGGAACTGGGCAACAATGCGCCGGTCATCATCGAACCCGACGGTGATTGGAAATCGGCCGTCGCGAAGATTCGCACCGCGGGCTTCAGTCATGCTGGTCAGTCGTGCATCTCCACTCAGAGAATCCTGGTTCATGCGAGCATCGCCCAAACCTTCACCGAGGCTCTCGTTGCCGAGGTGTCGTCCATCGTGGTCGGTGATCCTCGTGAAGAGTCGACCGAAATGTCCTCTCTGATTTCGCACAATGAACGATCCCGAGTGCAGACATGGATCGAAGAGGCCGTGGATCAAGGAGCGAGAATTCTGTTCGGGGGAGTCGTCTCGAGCGATGGGATTCTCGGTCCGACCGTATTGGACAATGTGCACGACGAGATGAAGGTGAGCCGATGTGAAGTCTTCGGACCCGTCGTCGTCATCAGCTCCTACGACGAATTGAGTGACGCTCTCCGTGCAGCCAATGACTCCGATTTCGGTCTCCAAGCGGGCATCTTCACCTCTCGTGTGGACAGCGCCCTCAGAGCGATCAGAGAGTTGGACTTCGGCGGAGTCGTGGTCAACGATGTCCCGACCTATCGGGCGGATCAGCAGCCGTATGGAGGCCTGAGAGACAGTGGCAACACACGGGAAGGTCCTTCCTATTCCATCCGTGAGATGACGGAGATCCGGATGGTCGTGATCAACCCCTGAGCTTCCGCTTTCTGGCGACCCTCACTGGTCTGGTGGACTCAGATCGTCCGTCCAGCGTCTCGCCAGTATTCGTCTTTCAGAATTCGCTTGTACAGCTTTCCTGTCGGATGCCGCGGCAACTCTGGTCGAAAGTCGACACTTCGGGGGCACTTGATGTCTGCGAGTTGAGATCTGCAGTACGCAATGAGCTCACGTTCGAGGTCCTTGGCTTCGTTCTCGTTCGCGGGCATCACCGCTGGCTGGACAACTGCCTTCACCTCTTCGCCGAAGTCGTCATTGGGGACTCCGAATACTGCGACATCGATCACTTTGGGATGAGTCACGAGAGCATTCTCCGCCTCCTGCGGATAGATGTTCACGCCACCAGAAATGATCATGTAAGCCTTGCGATCGGTGAGGAACAAGAAACCGTCGTTGTCCAGATACCCGACATCGCCGAGTGTGCTCCAGCCATTCGCGTGGCGCGAACCCTTGGTCTTGTCGGGGTCGTTGTGATACTGGAACTCCGCTCCGCCTTCGAAGTAGATCGTGCCGCTGTCGTACTTCGGCAGTTCTTCGCCGTCCTCGCCAACGATGTGCAAAGTGCACCCGATCGGCATGCCGACAGTTCCTTCATGAGCGAGCCACATGTCGCTGTTGCAGTAGACGAAGCCGTTGCCTTCGGTTCCCGCGTAGTACTCATGAATGATCGGTCCGAACCATTCGATCATCTGCTTCTTCACCGGTATCGGACACGGGGCTGCTGCATGAATGACCGCCTGCAGTGACGAAACGTCGTATCGCTCGCGGATCGCAGCATCCAGTTTGAGAAGCCGGACGAACATCGTCGGAACGACCTGGCTGTGCGTCACTTTGTGAGTCGCGACTGCCGCAAGGTATTCCTCCGGATCGAAATGCTCCATGACGACTGCGGTACTCCCAACGCTCTGGGCTGCCATGGTGAAGCGGAGAGGTGCTGCGTGGTACATCGGAGCCGGGCTGAGATAAACGCTGCTGTCGGTGAAGCCGAACAGCATTCCGAGCATCGGGGCAACTGCAGTCGGTGAGTCGTCCAAGGGCAGCCCGACGAATGGCTTCGTGATCCCCTTGGGCTGCCCAGTCGTACCCGATGAATACAGCATGTCGAATCCGGCAATACGCGCTTGCAGAGGTTCTGCAGGTTGAGACGCCACCGCGGATTCGTAGCTCTCGTACCCATCGATGGATCCGTCGAGCATCAATCGAAGGCCGACGTTCGGGGTGCCCGGCAGGATCTCGGCCGCCTGGTCGGCCTTGTGCTTCGACGTGATGAACGCCTTCGCTCCGCAGTCGTTGATGATGTAGGAGAGCTCGTGACTGGTCAGACGAGACGAGGCAGCGGTGTACACGAGGCCTGCGAAGTGGCAGCCCCACAGGATCTCGAGGTACCGGTCATGGTTCTCGAGGCACAGTGCAATATGGTCGCCGGGCTGGAGACCGACGCTGCGAAGAAGCTGCGAGAGTCGGTTGGCAGAGTCATTCAATTGCTTGAAAGTCTGCGTGTAACCGGATCCGGTCATCACGAGTGCGGTCTTGTCCGGGGTCGACTGAGCATGAACTCCGATATGCATGGGGCAAACAGTAGTGCGGGTACCCTCGATGGTGTGGAGTCGTCGGAGGATCGTCGATCCGAAATACTGCAAAGCTTCGAATCACTTCTTCGCGCTGGCGCAGACCTCCCTCTCGATGAAGCTTTCCTGACCGCTTCCGCTTTCCTCAAGACTCGAACTGCCCGGAGATCAACTCGGAGTTCACCTTCGAGTCCTGAATCGAGACATCGACAGTCGGATCCTCGGGGCGAATCATCGGACCCGAGAGACATCATCGACCAGTTGGTTCATCTCGATGAACTGGCATCGGAGATCTCCTCTCCGACGTTCGAGGGAATCGCCCGTCACCTCTTTGCAGGTGCGTCTCGGTTTCGAGGGAACCATGAGGACTATTACGATCCGGCGAATTCGTATCTCGACGAAGTTCTCTCGAGGAAGACAGGCATACCGATCACGTTGTCGGTCGTCGCGATCGAAGTCGCGCGTCGCCTCGGTGTGCGACTGTCAGGAGTTGGAATGCCCGGACACTTTCTGGTCGGTTCGTATGCTCCCGTCGGCAAGATCCCGGACATGTTCATCGACCCCTTTCATCGGGGTGTCATTCTCGATGTCGATGGATGTCGCAGCCTGTTCGAACGCGTGACCGGGAGTTCTTCGACGTTCGACGTTCGCTTTCTCGCGTCGCTCCATCCGATTGCGATCTTGGACAGGGCATTGGGCAATCTGAAGGGAGTGTTTGCTGCTTCCGAGAGAATGTCCGAACTTCGTTCTGTCATGACATTGCGTAGTCGACTTCCTGGGTTTTCGGTCACTGAGCGCGAGGAGTTCCGCCGGCTGATGGCTCCGCTCAACTGAAGTCGAATGTCGTCGTCGAGAACGCCGAGTCATGGCGAGAGAATCACGAAGTCAGATTCACGACAGCACGTTTCCCGTCCCGACCGAAGACAGACCTGACATGGAAGAAGGGGAGTGATCGATGATCGATCGAGAGATCAAACAAGGGCTCGGCCAGATGATGCACGGTGTTCAGGTCGTGGGATGCGTCGATGACCAGGCGAGCCCACCTGTGCAGCGGGCGTACACGAGCCACTGGGTGAGTCAGGTCAGCTTTTCCGAACCGGTCGTCATGGTCTCGATCTCTCCTCGACACGATTCGTTTCCGATCATCCAACGGACGAAGAGCTTTTCGGTGTCGATTCTGGGCGGCGATCAGATTTCTGAAGGCCAGTATTTCTCGTATCCCGGCCGCAAGTTCCATCACGTCATTCCCGAGTATCTGGAGACGTGGGTCGACGGCATGCCGATCGTGAGAAATTGCATTGCTGCATTGCTGTGCCAGGTCGAGGACGAAATCGTGCTGTCCGACCACCACCTTCTTTTCGCGCGTGTGACGAATGTCAAAACCGGCAGACTCCGTGAGGCGCCTCTGCTGTACTCCAGTCGACTTGGCTGGAGAATCGGGTCGGAAAAGGCCCGGGAACCGGGACGATCCATCCGTGACGAGCTGCTGCACCGCCTCGCCCGAGCGGGATTCGAGATTGCATCGTCCGATGGCGAGGATCCCGATTGATCTCCGACGGACGAGGCGCTGCGAGTTTGACTCTCCTCGGACATCACTCTTTCGTGGTGCAGACGCTATTTTTTCGAGAGCCCTAGCGCGACATTTTCGTTCAGCCGGCATCTGCGATGCCGACCCATCAATCTCGACTTCCGAATACGACCCCCGAATCACACCCCCGAATCACTAGGAGAAGACATGGCCACTTTGACGCAGGCAGTTGGAGCAGACGAGAAGCAAGTTCTCGAAGCGATCGATGAACTCCTCAAGGAGTTTCCTCCCACTTCGACTGATGCCACGACTTTTCTTGGCGCCCAGTTCGACAAAGGTCTTGCATGGATTCATTTCGAAGTTGGGCATGGTGGTCTCGGTCTGAATCCGAAACTGCAGAGAGTCATCAATGAGAAGCTCTCGGTTGCAGGAGCACCGAACCCGGTCGCACGCAATCCGATCGGTCACGGCATGTGCGGTCCAACGGTTGCGGTTTGGGGGAGCGAAGCTCAGAAGAACCGCTATCTCCGGCCCTTGTTCACTGGCGAAGAAGTGTGGTGCCAGCTCTTCTCAGAACCAGGTTCAGGTTCGGACTTCGCTGGTCTGTCGGCGAAGGGCATCAAGGACGGAGAGGAGTGGATCGTCAATGGACAAAAGGTGTGGACGACCCTCGCGCACTTGTCCCGTTGGGGACTTCTCATCGTTCGTACCGATCCCGAGGCCGTCAAGCACGCAGGCTTGACGGCGTTCGTCGTCGACATGCAGGCACCAGGCGTCGAGGTTCGACCGCTGTATCAGATCACGGGAGAGGCTGAATTCAACGAGGTGTATTTCACCGATGTTCGAATCCCGGATGATGAGATGCTCGGCAATGTCGGCGACGGTTGGCGAGTCTCTTTGACGACTCTCATGAACGAGCGGGTGTCGATTGGTGGAGCGATTCCTCCGAAGGCCTCCGGTCCGATTCGCGATGCTGTCAAAGTGTGGAAGGACCTTCCTGCTGAGAGCAAGGATGCAGCCACTCGAGATGAGCTCGTGCAGTTGTGGATTCGCGCCGAACTTCTGCGACTCACCAATATTCGTGCGTCTCAGATGCGGAAAATGGGCGATCCGGGTCCAGAAGGTTCGATTGC
>JBDLRO010000111.1:0-5075 GCA_039800025.1 Actinomycetota bacterium
ACGAAGGCGGCTGGACACTCACACTCAAACCAGGGTCACGCCAACTCGACGCACGCCCACCCAACAGGACTCCCACCAGCTGAAGGGCCGCGGTCGTGGTGCACGGCCAGCGACGCCCGACCACCGAATCCAGCCTCACTTGTTTGACCTCTTCAGTTTCCGTGACGACATGACCGTGGTCGTGATACCACGAGCGATCAAGCCCGAGCCTGATGCTCGATCAGAGCGTGTCGGGCAACGCTTGAGCTCCCACCGCTGCACGATTCCGATAGTGATCGAGGTCGATATCGATGTCGTAGCCACCGCTGGGTCCGTCATCGTCGCCAGTGGGGAACACACACGGAGAGTTGACATCGTCCAGAAGGTCAGCGCCGAGCACGATTCGGACTTCGATCGTCGAACCAGTGAATGACGGATCGATGACAAACTCCTCCGCTTCGATGCGAGAGGGAGTCACACCAAAATCGTTGAGCACGTCTTCGAAGCTCACCACCGTTCCGGGGACTTCTCCCGCATTGTCATAATCCGGATCTTTGAAATCACTGAGATCAGGATCAGCATTGACTACCCATTGTCGGATCTTCAAGCTGAAAGCTGTGACTGCTCCGGGGGTCGTGACGACACACACTTCGGCGATGCCTTTCGGAGGCTCGCCAGTCGGGATGCTGTCGCCCGATGGAGGGCAGGCCTCTAAGTAGCCTGCAAACTCGATCCTTGGGCTGTAGGAGTCGATCTCGTCGGAATTCACTGTCCCGATGAAGGTGACTAAACCGTTGTCGGTGTCGACATCGACCTGTGACGAATAACTGCCAGGTTCATCGAAATCTCTGAGATACCACTGGACGCCGAGGATCTCGATGCACGTATCGTCGACCACGTCGACCGGTGCCGCGGAAACAGACGTCGGCCACAGGGTCAACGAACTGGCGACGAGTCCCAACACGAGTACCGGTGCCGACGATCTCCCTCCGTCTCGACGATGATCAGGGAAATTGTTGGCTCGACTCCGCTGGTTCGATGGTGAAGGAAATCGGATCAAGGACATGAATCCTTGATATCACGTGTTGTACCTAATGTTCAACGTTTTGATCAAATGTTGTGACTAACAGCACCCGGATCGGGACATTCCTGCGTCCCTGACAGGGAATACTCCTCCCCGACTCTTCGGGAGACTGAACTAGCGTCGAGTCCGTGAGCAGACACTCCTTCACCATTCCCGCAGAACAACACGTCGGACACCGGTCCGTGTCCGGGGGTCTCGCCCGAGCGGCCGTCTTCGGCATCAGCGATGGGCTCGTGTCGAACGTGTCCCTCGTGATCGGCTTCGCCGGAAGCAGTGTGGGCGGGAACGTGGTCCGGCTCGCGGGAATCGCGGGTGCCATCGCCGGCGCAGCGAGCATGGCCGCCGGCGAATGGGTGTCCGTCTCGGCTCAGAACGAGTTGGTGACCCGAGAAATCGAGATCGAGCGACGCGAGCTCAAGGTCAACACCGCAGCCGAAACAGTCGAACTCGCCAAGATGTACGAGAACCACGGCATGGAGCCGAACCGGGCTGCCGCCGCAGCCGCCGACGTCATGCGAGACCCGGATGCGGCCCTCACAGTGCATGTGCGAGAGGAACTCGGAGTCGACCCGGGCGTCCTGCCGTCTGCGATGTACGCAGCTCTGCTCTCGCTCGTGTGCTTCATCTTCGGTGCTTTGCTGCCCGTCATTCCGTGGTACATCGGTTCGGGCTTCGGGGCGAGCGTTGCCTCGGTGAGCATCGGCGTCGTTGCCGCTGCGTTCGTGGGTGCGTTCATCGGCCGATACGCAGAACGATCGATCGTCAAGAGCGCCTTGCGACAGGTGGTGATCCTGCTCGTCGCATGCGGTGTCACGTTCCTCATCGGCAAACTCTTCAACGTGAGCGTGTCATGACCCAGCGCAACGTACTCGGCACGGACCTCCAACCGTGCTCCTTCGACCCGATGACCGGCTACTACCGCACCGGATGCTGCGAATCGCGTGGCGACGACCCGGGCATGCATGTCGTGTGCGCCGTGATGACCGAGGAGTTCCTCGCATTCAGCAAGTCGCGGGGAAACGACCTGAGTACGCCGGCTCCCCACTATGGGTTCCCGGGCCTCAATGGCGGCGACCAATGGTGTCTGTGCGCGTCTCGCTGGCAAGAGGCCTTCGAAGCCGGGTGTGCTCCGCAGGTCGTCCTCGAGGCGACGCACGTCTCGGCTCTCGAGTTCTGCGACCTCGATGCCCTGCGCGCCCACGCCGTGACGTGATTTCTCGTGTCCACGCCAAGCGGTTGACAAAAGGTATATCCGTCCCGAATCCTGATTTCAGGCGAATCGACGGACTGACCCGATTGCGCTGTTTACCTATAGTCACTATATTTCCCGGGGCGGGCTCCTCACCGGGGCTCGGTCATCCAGCACATGTCTCCTGAAACACGCTCGAATCCTTCACACGCGAACACTGCGCCTCGCCGACGCGCCGACGCAGCACGAAACGACCAGATCCTGTGGGACACCGGGCTCGAACTTCTGCTCGAAAAAGGCCCTGACCGCCTCTCCGCTCTGGACCTGGCTCGATCGGCCGGTCTGACCACCGGAGCCGTCTACGCCCGGTACGAGAACAACGAAGAAATTCTGGTCGGTCTCTGGCAGAACCGCATCGCCGGTCCGTTGCGTTCGTACCTGGAACTCGCCGTGAAGACGATGACGGCGCCGCCATTCACCGACGTCGACGCGATCAAAGCGCTTGCCGACATCGTTCTCGATCCGAAGAGCCCACTGCGCGCCGGCGTCAGCATGCTGATCGCCGCTCCCCGCATCCAGGAACTGAACGAGGTCATCATTCCTGAGATACGGGAGTGGCTGCACGAGTTCGGTGCATCCGATGATGTCGACGACCTCCCATCGCTGCGAGTGCTGAGTGCGGCGGGTACCGCGATCGGCATGATCTATTTCGCCGCAGCCGACATGCTCCCGCGGGACGACGTTCAGCGGGCGGTTCTCGCAACGCAATACGCGAATCAGATCGAGGGTCTCGAGAAGGAACTCGTGAAGTTCCCGAATGTCGAGGCCACCGCACCGTTCAACTACATCGTGACCACCGACGACCCCATCCGTGACGCGCTCGTCAATGCTGCAGCGAACGTCATCGCCCGCAGCGGCGTCTGGCGAGCGACGACGCAGCGCATCGCGCGTGCAGCTCAACTGCCGCCGAGCGCACTGTTCGCCACCTACCAGAACCGTGACGCTCTGTTCGAAGATGTGGCCATCAAGTTGCTCGAGGAGATCTACAACCAGTCGAGGTATTCAGCCATCCACGGAGTCTCAGCTTCGGGTGCACCGAGCGGTGAACCGGCCAAGGAATTCGATGATCCTCGACTGAAGCTGTTCCGGCTGTCGATGATCACATCGGTCGCCCAGAACACGATGGGTTTGTTGGGGTCGATCGGCAAATCCCATCGTCGCCTGCGCCTCGAATTCCAGTTGGCTGCGATTCACGACGACGACTTCAAGCGGGAGATTCAGCGAGTCGACCAGCGCACCATCAACGCGTCCGGCACCTTCCACAGGGACCTGTTCGGCTTCGACGAGGCACTGGCTCGACGGATCGCCCGATACCTCCGACTATTGGCACAGGGTGCAATGCTGCTCGAAGAAGTCACCCAAATGGTCGACGGTCGCGACATCCGTCTGATCAACGCCCGCCTCGCCGATTACGCATGTCGTCGGGCCATTGGCGAGATCGCTCCGACCTCGCAGATCGTCTGACGCGGGACCATTCAATCCCGGATCGTTCGAGCCTGAGTTACTCGAGTCTGAGTCGTTCACGCCTGAACGTCGATCCTCGGTGACCGAGAATTCCCTCGATCAACGAGAAGTCCTTCGATCAACGAGTAGTCCTTCGATCAAATAGCCGACATCAGGAGATCGGAGTCGCCAGTCACCGCGGCCACGAGTCCATTGGCCGCCGGCATCAACTGCTCGCAGAAGAACCGCGCCGAGGCCACCATCTCGGCAACGGCCTGAGCGCCCAGTTCCGATGCGGCATCCTTTGCGATCACCGCCGACTCGGCCATGAGATAGCCAGCGGTCAAGGTGCTGATCAGCCGCAGATACGGCGTCGCTCCGGAGAGCAGATCGAGCGGATTCGTCATGTGTCCGGCGAGCCATGTGGTGGCCGTGCGCGTGGCCTCGAGGGTGTCGAGCAATGCCGAGCGCACACCCGAGAGCTCATCGTGCGCCGCCAGTGTCTTGCACAGAGCCTCGACCGAATCGAGGTGACGCTGCACGACTTCTCCGCCGCGCAAGCCGAGCTTGCGGCCGACGAGGTCGATGGCCTGAATGCCGTTCGTGCCCTCGTAGATGGTGGTGATACGTGCATCGCGGTAGTACTGAGCGACTCCCGTCTCCTCGACGAAGCCCATCCCGCCGTGGATCTGCACGGCGAGACCCGTCAACTCGACGCCCATGTCGGTGCCCCAGCCCTTCGACATCGGCGTCAGGAGGGCTGCTAGGTCGGCGGCGGATTCGCGCTCGGCGGCATCGGGATGGTGAGCGGCGACGTCGAGACATGCTGCGTTCCAGTACGTGAGGCGACGCAGTGCCTCGAGCGTCGTCTTCATCGTCAGCAGCATGCGCTTCACATCCGGGTGGTCGATGATCGGCGAGTTCTCTCCTGCCGGAGCACCGGGGGCCTTGCCCTGACGGCGATCTCGTGCGTACTGCAGCGACTGCTGGAACGCCCGGTCGCCGAGAGCGAGACCCTGCAGTCCGACCGACAGACGAGCCTGGTTCATCATCGTGAACATGTACTGCATGCCGCGGTTCTCTTCACCGATGAGGAAGCCGATGGCGCCACCGTTGTCTCCGTAGGACAGCACACATGTCGGGCTCGCGTGGATACCCATCTTGTGCTCGACCGAGACGCATGTGATGTCATTGCGCTCGCCCGGAGTGCCGTCCTCGTTCAGCAGGAACTTCGGAACGATGAAACACGAGATGCCCTTCGTTCCCGGAGGCGCATCAGGTGTACGGGCCAGCACGAGGTGGATGATGTTGTCGGCCATG
>JBDLRO010000112.1:0-3417 GCA_039800025.1 Actinomycetota bacterium
AACCTGTCGAGATGCACATCGAAGCTCGCGACGGTGCAGCGCGGTGCGGAACTGCCATGACGGCGCACGGTTCCTACGACTTTCCGTGCTTCATGCCTGTTGGCACGCGAGGAGCCATCAAATACTTGAGTGCAGCCGATTACGAATCACTGGGCGCACAGATCGTCCTCGGCAACACGTACCACTTGATGCTGCGTCCCGGTGCCGACGTGATCGAATCATTCGGCGGTCTGGGCAGGTTCGCCGGCTGGTCGGGTCTGACATTGACCGACTCCGGTGGGTTCCAGGTCTTCTCTCTGCAACCCGATGTCGACGATGACGGAGTGACATTTCGATCCACGTACGACGGGAGCACGCACAGGTTCACACCGGAATCCGCCGTCGAGGTGCAGACGAAACTTGGAGCCGACATTCAGATGGTGCTCGATGTCTGCCCGGCTCTGCCGTCCTCGGATGACCTGATTCGGCAGGCTGTCGAGCGAACTGCTGCATGGGCAGCTCGGGCCCGACGTGTTCATACCCGCCCCGATCAGGCTCTCTTCGGAATCGTTCAAGGCGGGATATCCGAGGAGATGCGGCGAGAGAGTGCAGTGCGAACCGTCGAACTCGAATTCGACGGGTACGGCATCGGGGGACTGTCGGTGGGCGAGACTCGACAGGAGATGCTCCCGGCACTGGCAGCGGCCGCAGCGGTCCTTCCTGCGGACCGGCCTCGTTACCTGATGGGTGTGGGCGATCCAGCATCTCTCGTCGAGTCCGTGGCACTCGGCGTCGACCAGTTCGACTGTGTGATGCAGACGCGCCTCGGTCGGCACGGTACGGCTCTGACGTCTCAGGGGAAACTGCACCTGAAGAATGCCCGTCATATCACCGATGACTCACCCATCGACTCGGATTGTCGATGCGACGTGTGTCGACGGCACAGCCGTGGTTACATCCGACACCTGTTGCAGGTCGGGGAACCGACTGCGTCCCGCTTGATCAGTCTGCACAATGTCGCATGGACCCTGGATCTGATGGCGCGGATGAGGTCAGCGATCCGATCCGGAACCTTCGATTCCCTGAAAAAAGGAATTCTGGACGTGTGGGGCTGAGTGCGGGCGAATCGTCGCTGACCCCGCCATCGGGTTCGCCCTACTAACATTGCGCTGGCTCGGAATCGCCGGGCGCTTTTCTGCACGAACCACTGGAACACACGACCATGAGCTCTCCCTCTTTCGTTTCGCTACTCGCTTCCACTTCCGCCTCGGAGGACCAGGCGGGTGGAAGTTTTCTCTTCACCATCGGGTTCATGGTGCTCATCGGCGGCGCCATGTACTTTTTGATGATCCGTCCACAGCGTCGACGACTGCGTGAGACACAGGAATTGCAGCGTGCGATCCAGGTCGGTGACGAGGTGATCACCAATTCAGGGGTGTACGGGTTCGTGAACGCCATGGACGGAGACGTGGTCTGGCTCGAAATTGCCGATGACACAGAAATTCGAGTGGCCCGCAATTCTTTGCTTCGTCGGATCAACCCGTCTGTCGAGCCGGCAGGTGGACAAGTTCCGGACTCGTCCGGCGAAGGCGAGTGACACGTTGTACTCATCGAAACGGCTCGGATGGTCACTCGCGCTGTTGCTGCTGATCCTCATCGGCGCAACGACTGCAAACGTACTGGCCGACAATACGCCCGCTCTGGGTCTCGATTTGCAAGGTGGCGTCGCGGTCACTCAGGAGCCGATCGGAGAATACAGTTCGGAGAGTCTCGACGTTGCGGTCGAGCGAATTCGCGATCGAGTCGACTCCCTCGGAGTGTCCGAACCGGAGATCATTCGCCAGGGTGATGCGATCGTGGTCAACCTTCCCGGGATCGAGAACCAGGAAGAGGCCATTCGACTCGTTCAGGTGACCGGCGAGGTACTTCTCAGGCCAGTGCTGACAGCCGCGCCGCTTGCCGCGACTGATCCGGAGTCGTCATCCACGTCGTCGACGACACCGGCAGATTCGACGACTGCTGAGACGTCGACGACCGCTCCTGGTGGGCCGTCGCGACCCGTCAACCGAGTCAGCGGTACCCAGCCGCCGACTTCGACGACCGAGTCGACCTCGACGTCGGTGACAACGACGGCCGAGACTGTTGTGGACATCTCGACGACTCCCGATGCTTCGACGAGTTCACCTCCCATCGACCAGAGCGGGGACCCGAACGACCCGGCAGCGATCGTCATCGTGCAAAGTGTCGATGGTTCCGAGATCTACCAGTTGGGTCCGTCGTTCGCGACAGGCGAAGTTTTCGCCGACGACGCGACCGCTGACATCATTCAGGGATCGTGGGGCGTGAGAGTTTCTCTCAAGTCGGGAGCTGAGGGTTCCGATCTGTGGAACATCGGTGCTGCGCAGTGCTTCTCCCGAACTCAGATCTGTCCGACGGGCCGTATGGCAATCGTTCTCGACGGCGTGGTCCAGTCGGCGCCATCGGTGAACCAGCCGAGTTTCTCCGGCGGAGTCGACATCACCGGCAACTTCCAGGAGTCGGAGGCACGGGAACTTGCTCGAGTGCTCAAGAGCGGAGCTCTGCCCGTCCGACTGGCAGTTCAAGCCGTCCAGACCGTGTCGCCGACGCTCGGAGGGGACTCCCTCGATGCAGCCATCCTCGCAGGACTCGTCGGAGTCGGCCTCGTCCTGCTCTTCATGATTCTGTACTACCGATTGATCGCGCTGCTCGTGGCAGTGGGAATCGTGGTGGCTGGTCTGGTGCAATGGAACGTGATTTCTTTGCTGTCCCAAACGAACGGGTTGGCTCTCAGCCTCGCTGGAATTGCGGGAATCGTCGTCTCCGTGGGCATCACCATCGACTCGTACGTCGTCGTCTTCGAAAAGCTCAAGGACAATCTTCGAACGGGTCGAACACTTCAGACTGCGTCGGACAAGAGCTTTGCAGCGGCGTGGAAGACCATCGTGACTGCAGACGTCGCATCGCTGATCGGCGCGCTCACCCTGTGGTATCTGACTGTCGGTGCTGTACGAGGCTTCGCCTTCTTCCTGGCGTTGTCGACTCTCATCGACTTGATCGTCGCCTGGTTCTTCCTGCGTCCCGCCTTGGTTCTCTTCTCTCGCTCGAGAATTGCGCAGGGTCGAACGTTCCTCGGAGTCAAGGCTCCCACGGATGATTCAGAACTTCTCGGACAGGGGGCATCATGACATCGAACGGTCAATCCGATCCTGTGGTGAATGGACGCAACATCTTCTCGCGACTCGCAGCTGGTGAGACCTCCTTCAACTTCTTCGGTCGAAGGAGAATCGCCTTCGCTGTGTCGCTCGCACTCGTCGTCGCCACGGGCGCCTCGTTGCTCTTCCAAGGTCTCAATCTCGGTCTCGACTTCAAGGGTGGAGTTGCCTGGCAGGTGCCAGTGACGGAGACGATGGACTCCGA
>JBDLRO010000113.1:0-2520 GCA_039800025.1 Actinomycetota bacterium
CGGCACACCTCACGGGACTCACCGGCGAGCATCTGTCCTCCGGCCTCGATCCGGATGCTGCGGCTCGTGCCAGTGCCGTGCACTTCGATCCGCGCACGTATCGCTGCGTGCAGGAGGGCACCCGGCATGCTCCGGTATTCGGCGGTGTGCGAACGGTCATGTTCGACTTGGCGTATTTCGATTTCGATCGGGCGAGTGAGGATGTCGTCGGCATCTCGGACTGGGGGGTCCACGATCCGGGAGGCCGGCCGCTTGCTACTCCAGCATCCTTGAGCGACGAAGTCGAAGATCGTTTCGGCGCGTATCCCGCGCGTCGGTGGATCTATGGAGTGCCGTGGTCGTCGTCGGCGGACTGCACGAAGATGGGTCGGGATTTGTCGCAGGCGGTCGAGTCGCGCAGTCGTATTGCCCACTGGCTCCTCGGTGAGCGTTTCACGGACTGGAAACTTGCGTTGATCGGATTCTCCGAAGCGCACTCGGCGAGCGAGGGACTGTTCCATGGATCCGGAGCAACGCACCCATGGGCGAACTTGAAGTCGGCGCCGGAGGCGGCGAGGGCTCTGCGGTCTGTGTACGCCGCTATCGACACGGCAGTGGGGGAGTTGGTCCAGGCTTTCCCCGACGACACGGTGGTCGTGTTCTCGATGCACGGCATGGGACCGAACTCCAGCGATGTGCCGAGTATGGCTCTACTCGGTGAGTTGCTCGCCCGCTGGAGCGGGGCGGAGACCGATGATGCGCGTCCGTTCTCGTGCGACGACAACGGCATTCCCGTCCTTCCACCGCACACGGGGTGGACGACGGCTGTCCTCGAATCGTTGACCGGGCGCAGAGCTGGGAGAGTCCAACGCCTTGTGCGCGCAGTCAAGTATCGGGTTCCGTCATGGGCGCGCCAGCCTCTTGCTCGACTTCGGCGCAGCGCATCGAGAGGGTCGAGAGCGAACGAAGGCTCGTTGATGTGGATGCCGCTGATGCGTCATCAGGCTCGCTGGCCCGACATGCGCGCCTTCGCGCTCCCGTCGTTCTACGACGGTCGAATTCGTGTCAACCTCGCTGGCCGTGAAGCGTCCGGCCAGGTGACGATCGACGAATACGACGCGCTGCTCGACGAGATCGAACACCTCCTCCGGTCGTGTACCGAGGCGCGCACGGGCTGGCCGGTGGTGTCGGAGATTCACAGGACGCCAGGGGATCCTCTCATTCGCGCCGATGACGATGTGGACATGATCGTGCTCTGGGCGGACGACGTGTTGGGATTCGCGCATTCAGATCTCGGCACCTTCGGCCCGTTGCCTCCCCGGCGCACCGGAGGGCATACGTCGCCAACAGGTCGGTGCATGATCGTCGGGCCAGACGTTTCGCCGGGACATCTCGGCGTTCGCAGCTCGTTCGACGTCGTGCCGACGCTGTTGAGCCTGGCCGGCGGGCAACCGTTGGCACGGGTGTCCGGTCGAGCGTTCGCCTGAGCACGTGACTCGACACGGGAAGCTCATGATTCAGGTGAGCCCCGCCCTTGAGGTGAGGGGAGCGCATTGTCAACGAGTGGAACTCCCGCTGGATTGAGTTCCCCGCATCGCCGCCCAATGGTGTTCCTATTAGAGATTCCTGGAGTGTGAACTAACCTCATCGCGGTCTCGAGAAGGCTCGGATCGCCCTCGGGAGGCGGCTCAAAACTTCCGCTTGACAAGCTGATACCTAAGCAGTAAATAATTAAGTCCTTAGCGGTTTCGACCGATGTCACATCAGGAGGGGCTCCGTGGCCAAGTTCACCGAAGAGCAGTTCAAGCTCCATACGCAGCGACTGAGCGAAAAGCCCATGGATTGGGGCACATTTCGCAAGCAGGGTGAGTACAAGCGGGAATACGACCGACCACACGTGCGGATGGTGGGGGGCAGTGTGACCCAAGTTCACGACGAGGAGGGCTGCGTGCCTGCCCAGGGATTCACCCTGTCCTTGATGATGATGCCGCCCGGGAGCGTTGCACCTTCGCACGCTCACGAAGTGGAAGAAGTGTTCTTCTGCCTTCAGGGTCAGCTGGTCGCTTTTTGGGAGGACGAGGACGGGACAATTCTCGAAACCACGCTCTATCCGAACGACATGAACCATTGCCCGGCCGGAATTTCTCACGGCTTGAGAAATGACTCCAAGTCCGACGCTCTGGTCCAAGTGATCATCGGTACTGGTCGCCCGTTGCCACCCACCTACATCGACCCCAAGCTCGCCCAGCTCTGAGACCGGTTCGCTGTCCGTTGCAACTGTCCACTTACTCCTCTGATGGGATCGCCCATCGTGTTCGCACCGGGTCGGTTGGTGTGATCGTGCCGCTCGGTGCAACCGAACAGCACGGTCCGCACCTGCCACTCGATGTCGACTCGACTATTGCTGCAGCCGTGTCTTCAGCTGTAGCGGAACGCCTCGCTTCGATGGGGCACGACTGCATGGTCGCACCTGTTCTGCCTTTTGGCGACAGCGCGCATCACCAGGCGTTTGCTGGCTCCGTATCGCTGCGTCATGAGGTA
>JBDLRO010000114.1:0-5217 GCA_039800025.1 Actinomycetota bacterium
CTCGTGATGACAGCCGATGACATTCCGTTGATGGTTCGTCAGGCGTTCCACATCGCGACCACCGGCCGACCTGGCCCGGTGCTCCTCGATGTCCCCAAGGATGTTCTGCAGAACACCATGACATGGCATTGGCCTTCCGATGACGAAGTCATCGACAGCCTTCCCGGGTACCGCCCCAACGTGAAGGGTCACCCGCGGATGATCAAAGAGGCAGCGAGGCTCATCCTCGACGCGCATCAGCCGATTCTCTACGTCGGAGGCGGAGTGCTGAAGGCACGCGCCGCAGACGCGCTGCGTGAATTGGCCGAATTGATCGACACCCCGGTCGTGACGACCCTTATGGCTCGGGGAGCCTTCCCGGACGACCATCCGCTCTGTCTCGGAATGCCTGGTATGCACGGCAATGCGACTGCAGTCACAGCGATGCAGAAGAGCGATCTGTTGATCACGCTCGGAGCACGATTCGACGATCGCATCACCGGCAAGATCTCGGCTTTTGCTCCCGATGCCAAGATCATCCACGTCGACATCGATCCGGCAGAGCAGGGCAAGGTTCGGCGTCCGGACGTTCCGATCGTTGGCGACTGCCGTCTGGTGATCGAAGAGATCATCAAGGCGATCAAAGATCTGCTTGCATCGGGTGAGAAGCAAGTCGATATTGCCCCGTGGAAGAGCCGGGTGAGCGGATGGCGTGAGCGGTTCCCGCTCTACTACCCGCAGAGTGAGCCCGGGGATTCCCTCAAGCCCCAGTACTGCCTCGAGCAGTTGCGCGATCTCTCTCCGCAGGGAACGATCCTGTGTTCGGGTGTCGGTCAGCATCAGATGTGGTCGTCCCAGTACTGGAACTTCACCGAGCCCTACACCTGGGTCAACTCGGGCGGTCTCGGAACCATGGGCTTTTCGATTCCCGCTGCGATCGGAGCCAAAGTGGGTCGTCCGGATCGCACGGTGTGGGCGGTCGATGGTGACGGCTGCTTCCAGATGACCGCTCAAGAGCTGGTGACTGCGAGTGTCGAGCGCATCCCGATCAAGGTGGCAGTTCTCAACAACTCGTATCTCGGCATGGTTCGCCAGTGGCAGGAGATGTTCTACGAGGAGCGCTACAGCGAGGTGTACCTGTCTCCCGAACTGCCGGATTTCGTCAAATGGGCCGAGGCGATGGGGTGCGTCGGCATCCGCGTCGAGAGTCCCGAAGAAGTGCAGCCAGCGATCGAAAAAGCGAACTCGATCAACGACCGTTCCGTCGTCGTGGAGTTCCGCGTCGACGCCGGCGAGAAGGTGTTCCCCATGGTTCCGGCCGGATTCAGCAACGACGATCTGCTCCTGCACCCGGATCAGAGTTCACGACGGGACTTCCTGCGATGAGCACGCCGATGCCGACCCCTTCTTCTCCGATTTCGCATCACATCTTGTCGGTGCTCGTTCAGAACCGGCCGGGTGTGCTCGCGCGAGTGTCCAGCCTGTTCGCCCGCCGTGGCTACAACATCTTCAGTCTCGCAGTGGCTCCGACAGAGGACGACAATTTGTCCCGGATCACGATCGCAGTCGACGTCGAATCTGCTCCTCTCGAGCAGATCGTGAAACAGCTCTTCAAACTGGTCGATGTGGTCAAGATCAGCGAACTCGATCCGAGACGATCGGTGGAGCGCGAACTGATGATGGCGACCGTACGGGTTTCGGCCGACGAGCGTGGCCAGGTCATCGAACTCACGAACATCTTCGAGGGCAAGATTCTTGCTGTCGGGCTCGATGCGATCACGGTGTCACTCGAAGGTCATCCCGACAAAATCGACGATTTCGAGGAACTTCTGCGAGGCTATGGCATCGTGGAATTACAGCGGACGGGTCGCGTGGCGCTACCCAAACTCGATCGGGAGGCGCGGACGCGCTCTCCCAGAACTGGAAAGGCAAGCTGAGACATGGCAGCGAAGATGTACTACGACAGCGATTGTGATGTATCGATCATCAAGAACCGCAAGGTTGCGATCATCGGCTATGGGTCCCAGGGGCATGCGCATGCGCTCAATCTGAAGGAGAGCGGTGTTCCGGTCGTTGTCGGTCTGCGCGAGGGATCGTCATCGGCTTCCAAGGCCGTTGCTGCCGGACTCGAAGTCAAATCGATCGCTGATGCTGCGAAGTGGGCCGACGTCATCATGATGACGATGCCCGATACCGAGCAGAAGGCGACCTACGACGAGTCGATCAAGAAGCATATGAAGGCTGGCAAGGCCCTGGCTTTCGCTCACGGATTCAACATTCGGTTCAAGCGCATTCGTCCTCCGAAGGGCGTCGACGTGATCATGATCGCCCCGAAGGGCCCAGGTCACCTCGTTCGTCGAACCTTCACCGAAGGTGGCGGCGTGCCGTGCTTGATCGCAGTCGAGCAGGATGCGACAGGCGAGGCCAAGAAGGTCGCCCTGTCGTACGCGTCTGCGATCGGTGGTGGGCGAGCAGGAATCATCGAGACGACATTCGCCGAGGAGACCGAAACGGACCTCTTCGGTGAGCAGGTCGTTCTGTGCGGCGGTCTGACGTCGCTCGTCCAGGCCGGATTCGAGACTCTCGTCGAAGCCGGATATCAGCCCGAGATGGCGTACTTCGAATGCCTCCATGAGGTGAAGTTGATCGTCGACCTCATGTACGAAGAAGGCATCGCGGGAATGCGCTACAGCATCAGCGACACAGCTGAGTACGGAGACGTCACGCGAGGACCGAGGGTCATCACGCCCTCGACCAAGAAGACGATGCAGAAGATCTTGAAGGAGATCCAGTCCGGCAAGTTCGCCAAGGAATGGATCGCCGAGAGCGAGAGTGGTCGAGCGAAGTTCAACGAATTGCGCAGAGCCGGAGCGTCGCACCAGATCGAAGAAGTCGGCAAGCGCCTTCGCTCGATGATGCCGTGGATCTCGGCAGGAAAGCAGAAGGTTTCCGAAGCCTCAGGCGGCTGACGACGTTGGACACCCGAGCGTTGGCTCGGGTGTCTCGCCCGCCCCTCGTGACGAGTTTTCCTCGATCCTGAAATCCGACTTGTTTGGTCGGGTTTCAGTTGTTATCGTGACCATGTTCCGTGGGTCGGAACCGAGACGAGTGAAAGGTGGCCGACATGTCGGGACAGGAGTGGGGTTTCGAAACCAGGCAGATCCACATCGGCGGAGAGCCCGATCCGACGACGGGCGCGCGTGCGGTGCCGATCTACCAGACGACGAGTTACGAGTTCCGCAACGCTGAACACGCTGCCAACTTGTTCGCCCTGGCGGAAGTCGGGAACATCTACACCCGCATCATGAACCCGACGCAGCTCGCTCTCGAGTCGCGCGTCAATTCTCTCGAAGGCGGTGTCACGACAGCGATCGGTCTTCCGGGGACCCTCGCAGTGAGCTCGGGGCAGGCCGCTGAGACGCTCGCGATCCTGACATTGGCCGAGGCGGGGGACCACATCGTGGCTTCGCCTTCTCTGTACGGGGGAACCTACAACCTCTTGCACTACACGCTTCCGAAGATGGGCATCGAGGTGACCTTCGTCGACGACCCACATGATCTTGCTCAGTGGAAGTCCGCAGTTCGCCCCAATACGAAAGCGTTCTACGGCGAGGTCCTCGCCAACCCTCGCAACGACATCTTCGACATCGAAGGAGTGTCCAAGGTTGCGCACGAGTCCGGTGTGCCTCTCATCGTCGACAACACCGTTCCGAGCCCGTACGGAATCCGTCCACTCGAGTGGGGCGCCGACATCGTGGTCCATTCGCTCACCAAGTTCGCGGGAGGACATGGAACCTCGATCGCCGGCTCCATCACCGATGGCGGCAAGTTCGACTTCTCCGCATCCGGACGATTCCCGAATTTCACGGAACCGGACCCGAGCTACCACGGGCTCGCCTATTGGCCGGCTCTCGGTCCCGGCTCCTACATCTTGAAGGCGCGAGTCCAGTTGCTGCGCGACTTGGGAATGGCGATCTCACCATTCAACGCGTTCATGATCCTTCAGGGTCTCGAGACTCTGTCGCTGCGGATGGAACGTCACTGGAGCAATGCCCAGGCCGTTGCCGAATTCCTCGCAGCCCATCCTCAGGTCGAGAGTGTGAACTTCGCAGGTCTCACGTCGAGCCCCTGGCACGAGCGAGCGAAGAAGTATTTCGGAGGTCGCGGATACGGATCCGTTCTCGCCTTCGACATCAAGGGTGGACGCGCAGCGGGAGAGAAGTTCGTCGCTGGCCTGAATCTTCACAGTCATGTCGCCAACATCGGCGACGTTCGCAGTCTCGTGATCCAGCCCTCGACGACCACACACAGCCAGCTGACTGCCGACGAGCAACTCGCGTCTGGCGTGTCGCCGAGTCTGATCCGCCTCAGTGTCGGTCTCGAATCGATCAACGACATCATCGCCGATCTCGAAGCAGGTTTCGCCGCGGCGAAGTGATCAGGGTGGTCAAGACCCGACTCGACGAGGTTTACGAGTCGGGTCGATTCTCGTCCAGATATCTCTGAAACTCCGCAGCCAGATCCTCCGCTGAAGGAATATCGGCTTCGGCTCGTCGATCGAATTCCAACTCGAGCATTCGCACGTAATCGAGCGCCCGATCGTCTTCCGATACAGCGTCGTCGTGCAGGGACTTCCACCGTTCGATGTCGTCGTTCAGCAACGCATGTCGGGTGGGCACACCGAGTACGTGTTCGAGGTGTCGCAGCAGTGCTGCCGAGGATCGAGGATGCTGGGCGTTCCCCAAGTAGTGGGGCACGCCGACGCGCAGCGAGATGGCGGGCAGGTCGCTCATTTCGAATTCGGCTTGGATCACTCCGACAACCCCCGTGATGCCCTGGTAGCTGGGGCGTGACAGACCGAGAGTTCGGGCAAGCGTCGGATCGACCGTGCTGCCGACGACATTCGGAATGCGTGTATGAGGAATCGCATCGGCCGCGGCGCCGACGGTCACGATCGCTTCGCACTGAGTTCGGGTGAAGGCGGCCACCAGACACTGGACGTACATGCGCCAGCGCACGTGGGGCTCGACACCGGTGAGGACGACGAGATCATGAGCCGAAGCCGGACACCGAACAGCGAGAAAATTGTTGTTCGGCCAAACGATGATTCGTTCGCCGTCGTCGTCGAGTCGGGCCTCCGGTCGGGTCTGAGTGAAGTCGTAGAAGGGATCGGAGTCGATCGATCCGATGATCTCCGATTCATTGTGGGCGACGAGGTGATCGAGGGCCGTCGTTGCC
>JBDLRO010000115.1:0-4692 GCA_039800025.1 Actinomycetota bacterium
ATTCGGCAATCGGCGGCAGATCGTTGATCGAATCGATACCCAGCTTCTCCAAGAAGAGCGGAGTCGTCGCCCACAACACTGCCTGTCCGGGTCCAGGATCGCGGCCAGCTTGATCGATGTAGCCGCGGGATTGAAGAGTCCTCAGCACCGCATCAGGGTCCACTCCGCGAATCGACGCGATCTGAGCTCGAGAGATCGGCTGCTTGTAGGCCACGATCGCAAGCGTTTCGAGCGCTGCTCCCGAGAGGCGCGCTCGCTGACCATCGAGAATGAATCTTTCGACGTAAGCAGCAGCATCGGGGTGCGACTGATACCTGTATCCACCAGCCACCTTGATCAATTGGAAGCCGTGACCGGCCTCGTCATAGGCGGTCGCCAACGATTCACAGATCGCGACCACTGTGTCGGTGGATATCTCGAGGATCTCGGACAGCAACTCTGGAGAAACTGGGTCCGAAGCGACCAGAACGATTGCCTCGAGCGCCCGGACTGTCGATGCATCGAGAGGTTTGGACGTGGGAGCCGCGACTTCACTTTCGACGTGATCGTCGTCTGCATCTCCGGGCTCGACGTCCGCCACGTCAACGGTCTCTTGAGGGTCGATGGTCATCGGTCAGCCTTCGTAATCGTCGTATGAGAGAGATGCAGTCGCCATTTCACTTCCGATCCACGCGATGTCGATGTCTCCGAATCGCTGGGGCTGTTCGATCTCGACCATTCCTTGTTTGAACAGCTCGAGAAGAGCGAGGAAGCGAACGATGATCTCCATCCTCTCCACGAGGTCGGCGGTCAACCGGCGAAATGTGATTCGGCCGGCCCGTGGAAGTTCGTCCAACAACTCAGTCATGGCGTCGGCGACGTTGGCCCGAATCACCGACACGTGGAAGAGATCGACATGGGGTACCGGCTTCGGAGTCATTGCCCGAAGGAAGGCAGCTCCTACGTGACGCGGAGTGACTCCTTCGAGAAGATCCGGCATCAAATCTGCGAATCGCTCGTCGGGTCCACACCGCCGAGGGTATGCGAGGTCGGCAAGATCGGCCATGCGAGAGAACACCGAACCGACATCTTTGAACGTCTTGCACTCGAGAAGACGAGACAGTAGGAGGTCTCTCTCCTCCCAGAGACCGAGCTCCTCGTCCAACTCGACATCTTCTCGACCCGGAAGGAGACGACGTGCCTTCAACTCGACCAGCGTCGCCGCGATCATAAGGAATTCGGTCGCCACTTCGAGATCGAGCGACTGCATCTTTTCCAGTTCGGTCAGATACGAGTCGACGATGATCGACAAGGAAACCTCGTAGATGTCCACCTGCTCTCGCAGAATCAGGTGCAGAAGGAGATCGAACGGGCCTTCGAAGACGGGAGTAGACACGTCGACAGCCACTCCGACAGGATAATGCCCCGTCCGGGTCCGTCGGATATGCAAATCCCTCCGGCTTCCCGGGGAGGGAAACGGTAATCTCGGACTGTGTCTCGAGTATTGTCCTGCATCCAGCCCACGGGCAAGGTTCACCTGGGCAATTATCTCGGAGCGTTGCGTCAATGGGTGATCGGGCAGACGGAGTACGACGCCTTCCACGGAATCGTCGATCTTCATGCTCTGACAACGACGGATCGACCTGGGGTAGTCGGAGAGCAGACGCTCGAATTGGCCGCGACGCTGTTCGCCGTCGGTCTCGACCCTGACGTCGCCACCGTTTTCGTTCAGAGTCACGTTCCGGAACACTCACAGTTGTCCTGGCTCATGGAGTGCACGGTCTCCTTCGGTGAATTGAGCCGCATGACTCAGTTCAAGGACAAGGCCGCAAAACGAGAAGCCGATTTCGTGTCCGCAGGACTGTTCACCTACCCGGCCCTTCAGGCTGCGGACATCCTGCTCTACGACGCCCAGGAGGTTCCCGTCGGAGAAGATCAACGGCAACACGTCGAAATCACTCGAGACATCGCCATTCGATTCAACAGTCGTTTTGGAGACACTTTCGTTCTCCCCAAGGTCGTCACTCCACGCTCGGGGGCCAAGGTCACGGATCTCCAAGATCCGACCGCGAAGATGTCGAAATCGAGCAATTCGGATGCTGGGATCATCTATCTCCAAGACGATCCGAACACGATCATCAAGAAGTTCAAGCGGGCAGTGACGGACTCTGACTCCGAGGTTCGATTCGATCGTGCAACGAAGCCGGGTGTGTCGAATCTCTTGGAAATTCTCGCTGTCTGTACCGATTCGACTCCCGAACAGGTCGCGGTCTCCTACTCTCAGTACGGCCCCCTCAAGATCGACGCCGCTCATGCAGTTGTCGAAGTCCTCCAGCCCATTCAGCGACGTTTCACAGAGTTGATGAGCGACCGGGCGGAAATGGCGCGCCTCTTGCACACCGGTGCCGACAAAGCCCGCTCAGTGGCTTCGGCCACGTTGGCGAGGGCTTATGCGAACATCGGCTTGCTCCCGACGGCCTAGATCGTTCTCCGGTTCACACATCGTCTGCGGACTTCAACCGAGCGACTTCATCTGCAGGTCCGAGGCCGATGATCAAGTCACAGACTCGGGGATCGATGCCCCTCTCACGACACATCTGGGCGCCGATGTGCTCATGATCGTGGTAGTCCTCGAACCGTTTCGTCAGCGAACCGACGATCGTCGCAAGGACACGTTCTCCGAGATTCAACGACGAACGCGTTTTCCCGACATCGTGCAAGAAGGCAGCAGCAATTTCGTGGTGTTCGACGTCGGGATACTGCGTCGTCAGCCGACGAGCGACTCCGTGAGAGTGAACGCGATCCAGGAGGGACATCGAGTTCCAGAGATCGAATTCGGAATCATGGAGTTCTGCTCGCACCCACATGAGCTCGACCTCGGATAGTTCCCGAACGCCGATCGACTCCGTGAGTCGGCGAGCCAAGTGGAGCGGATACCGGAGAATCGGAAAATTCATGATCGACGTGATACCTGCGATCGTGGATGGGACCGACGATATTCATCGAGAAGGTGCTCCTGCGACACCTTCGTGTACACCTGTGTCGTGGAGATGCTCGCGTGTCCGAGCATCTCCTGAACGATTCGCAGATCGGCACCGTGATCCAGCATGTGAGTCGCACACGAGTGACGGAGCACATGGGGTGAGAGATGACCGATGAGTCCGACCTGGTCCCCCCGCCTCATGACGATCGCCCATGCTGCCTGACGCCCCAGTCGCCCGCCTCTCTTGTCGATGAAGACAGCCGTGGAATCGCTTCGATCTCTCCAGCGAACCGGGACGAGGTGCTCTCGTCCATTGTCGAGCCAGATTCGCAATGCGCGCCGAGCCATGTGTCCGAGTGGGACGATCCGCTCCTTCGCCCCCTTGCCGTACAGGCGCACCAGCCCCGAATCATGATCGATGTCGGCAAGGTCGAGGCCACACACCTCCGAGATGCGCGCTCCTGTGCCATAGAGGAACTCGAGTAGCGCTCTGTCACGCAATGCAATCGGATCGTCGCCCGTCACCGATCCGAGGAGTTTCTCCACGTCGTCTTCGGTGAGCGGTTTCGGGATTCCTGAAGGAACTTTGATTCCCTCGAAATCGGCAGAAACGTCCCGTTGACGTCGCCCTTCCACGAACTGAAACTTGTGAAGAGAACGCACCGAGGTCATTTTGCGCGCAATGGTCGACGAGGCGAGTCCACGTTCGGACAGGTGCTGTGCATAGGCGTCGACATCCCGAGGGATTGCCTCGTCGACATCGCGTCCGATCCCTTTGAGCCAGATCTGATATTCCCGAAGGTCCCCGCGGTAGGCCTCGAGCGTGTTCGCAGATCGGCCTCGCTCTGCGAGAAGCCACGTCAGAAACTCCTCGATGTCCGAATGGATTGGCGCCACCTCGATCGAAGAACTGTTCTTGGGCTTCACGATCGATCAGCGTAGATCCATGTCAGGATCCCGGTATCCCAGCATTCAGCCATCTCTCTGCCAACAGCAAACCGATCACGGACTTTGCATCCTTGATTCGACCTCGAACGGCCATCTCGACCGCATCCTGCAATGGAAGTGTCAGAACCTCCATGTCGATTTCCTCGGGACCATGACCGGTTCTCTGCTCCATGTGCAGTGAGGATCCGAGATAGACGTGGAGGACTGCATCCGTCATTCCGGGAGACGGATAGAAACTGTGCAGAAGATCCAATGAACGAGCCAGGTAACCGGTCTCCTCGAGCAATTCACGCCGAGCTGTCTCTTCCAATGGCTCCCCTGCAATGTCTCGCATTCCAGCAGGAATCTCCAATACGTAGTCGTCGAACGCGGCCCGATACTGCCTCACCAACACGACGTCGACGGATGATCCCTGTCCATCGAGCACCGGCACGACGGCGACTGCTCCCGGAGAGCGAACGATGTCTCGATGAAAGGTTTCCCCTTCCGGAGAGCGGAATGTGCCCGTGACCACGCGCCACAAATGCCCTTGGAAGGCATGCTCATCTCCTTCGTGACGAAAACCTGCACGCACGTGACCCGCTCGAGAATCCACACTCAGCGGCGGACCGCAGCGCTCTCAGTACGGGGCGTCGTGCGACTTTCAGTACGCGCGAGGGCAGCCTCGACGAGACCCTTGAAGAGAGGATGCGGACGATCCGGTCGGCTCTTGAACTCCGGGTGTGCCTGTGTGCCGATCCAGAATGGATGGTCGACGAGTTCGATGAACTCCACCAGCCTCT